>CAZMFZ010000019.1:0-11099 GCA_964565665.1 uncultured Bifidobacteriaceae bacterium
GTAATAGCTGTGAAATTGGGCATTTTATTAGCCAAACCTGTATAGTTTTGAATGGTACGGTCGTGTGATTGCTCATAAATAACTCCGGCAATTAAGAATAAAGAGGCGGAAATAAATCCGTGGCTCACCATTTGGTAAATGGCTCCACTTATGCCCTCTACTGTTACTGAAGCTAAGCCCAAAAGCACAAAACCCATGTGTGATACAGAAGAATAGGCAATCATTTTTTTCAAATCGTGCTGTGCCAACGCATTATAACCCGCGTATAAAATAGATACCACGCCAAAAGCACCTATTAACACAGAAAAATACACTGCTTCTGTGGGAAAAATAGGATAGGCAATACGGATGAGGCCGTAAGCACCAATTTTTAAAAGTACAGAGGCTAGAATTACAGAAACAGGTGTAGGGGCTTCTACGTGGGCATCGGGCAGCCAAGTGTGGAAAGGCACTGCTGGAAGCTTGACAGCAAAACCTAAAAATAAAAACAGGAAAGCTAATTGTCTGAAGGTGAACCCCAAAAGGCCACCCACAGCATCAGGATGAAGAATGGAATTAGGAATAAAAAATTTGGGGTTTGATAAATATTCTAAGCGAAAAGTGTGTACAAATTGATTGTGTTTGGTTATAAACATAGTTTCAACTGGGTCAACAACTGACATATAAAGAGCAATCATGGCAATTAAGATGAAAACTGAACCCAAAAGCGTGTAAAGAAAAAATTTTATGGATACATACTCTCGCCTTGGTCCGACCCAAATGCCAATGAGAAAATACATAGGCAGCAGCATAAATTCAAAAAATAAGTAGAATAGAAAAAAATCTAAAGCCAAGAAGCAGCCATTGATGGTGCCAAAAAGCAATAATAAAATTGAATAATAGCCCTTTTGCTTTGCTTTAATAGAATATGATGCAAAAATGGCGGTGAGAAATATGATGCCTGTTAGAAAAAGCAATGGAAGGCTTATGCCATCTATTCCTAAGGCGTAATCGATTGATAGTCTGCCCAATGACCCTAAATCGAGGGTAATCCAATCGAGTTTTTCGGTAAACTGATAGCCTTTTTCTGAATAGTTGTAAAGTAAGCCTAGGAATCCAATTAATCCCAATTCCAATACACCAATAGCGATGCTGAAAATTCTGATGGTTTTTGTATGACTGGCATTGAAAAATAAGATGCCAAGCGAAGCCAAAAGCGGTAAAAATATGATGATACTAAGAATAGGCACTTAAGGAAAGTTTAGCCTGCAAAACTAATACAGAAGATATGAAATACAATGAATTCGCTTTCTGGTGTCTGATTGACAAACGTAACGATAAAAGTGTATCCTCTAACATGTTATTTATTAATTAGCCATCGAAAACTTGAGCTTTTGCAGTTTGTCGTTTTGTATTTGCAGATGCTCATTTTCGAGCTGTAAGACTATAATTTTTTGTTTATAGGCTTCTTCTTTCCTAATTACTTCTTCTTGTGTAGCCATAAGTTCCTCCATATTCTGCCTCATTTCCTCTTCTTGAGCCATCATTTGCTCCGATTGCATCTTGCTTTCATTGAGCAATTGGGTGGTCATTTGATTGTTTTTTACATTGTTAATGGTAGAGGCAAATATCTCTCCTATTTTTTTGATGAATTCAATATGATATTCTTCAAAATTACCGAAAGAGGCTAATTCTATTACAGCTTCTACTTTTTCATTGCTAATCATGGGGGCAACTAGCAAGGCTTTAGGATTACTATTCCCAAGTCCTGAGGTTATTTTCAAATACTCTTCTGGAATATCGGTTATTAATATGATATCGCCATCTGAAAGACATTGGCCTACCAAGCCTTCTCCTTTTTCAATGGTTTTGTTAAGGAATTTTTTGCGGTCATAAGCATAAGCTGCTTTTAATTCCAATATTTCGATATTAGTCTCTGTTTTCACCACAAACACACCACCTTGGTTGGCGTTAAGGTATTTTACCAAAAATGCAATTACAGTATTGCAAAGCACAACCACTTCAGTATTTGCTCTTATGATATCACCAAATTTGGCTAAGCCTTCAGTAATCCAAACTCGTTTTTTCTCCTCATTATCAAGGTGTTGTAGCTCATTTATTATTCTATTGAGCGACTTTCCGATTTCATCATTTTCGTTATTCAATTCAAAAGCAGTAGAAATTTTTCGTGAAGTAATAAGTTCAATATGAGCAATAGTGCCTTTCAGTTTTTCAACGAGCTTTTCATAGCTCATTACCAATTCCTGCATTAGCTTTCTGTTTTTTATTCCAGCCAAATTCACAGAAAGGTTGCCAATTGCGATTTGGTCGGCTGCTTTATTCAAGTTTTGAATGGGCTGTATAATAGCCGAATTCAAATAATTGATGCTAAAAAATACGCCTGCAATTATCAAAACAAACACTACAATGATAGATCCAATAATAATGTTAATTGCATAAGACGCTTGCTTTTTTTGCTCTTTTATATCTGCATTTAAAGCCCCAAGTGTGCTTTCAATAGTTGCCAAGCTTTCAGTAAGTTCACTTCTGTGGCCTTCAACAGGTTGCAAGCCAATTTGCTTTTCAATTTCTACTATATTGTTGAAAATAGATCGGTATTGCTCCAAGGCTGTTAGTAACTCTTTTCTATGGTATTCAGGATATATTTTGGGGTGAAACTTGATGTGGTCTTCAAATTTCACAATGTGTTCATTAAATTTATTTACATATTGTATATCTTTTCTAAGCAGAAAATCTTTCTCATGCCTTCTAAGCGTGAGCAAAAATTCCAAATCAATTGGTGCCTCGTGGTTTTCAACAAAATGAATGGCTTTCCGCATTTCACCTTCCAAGCCCAAATCTTTAAATCCTTTTTGTTTGAAAAGCTCTGCAATAATGTAAAAACCATATTTGTAAGTATTTAAGTCAGAATCCAAGTCTTTCATGGCTTGCTTCTTATAATCGGTGTTGATAAAGCTTGATTTTTGGAAAGATTGAGTGAGAGCAAACACCGTATCCATGCTTTTATTGAAAGCTTCGAAGCTTTCGCTGGTGCCGGTTTTCACAAATCGCTCATCAGTATAGGCGTTCATTAAGAACTCTTTTGCGGCCCCTGAACTCTTTTGGCTGCAGATCAAAATATTATCTATCTGATTGCTCAATTCATTGAATTTGTTGATGTTAACTATCGAAAAAACGATATATCCACACAATACTATACATCCCCACAAAAATATCATAAGCCCGAAAAACCATTTCTTACCTACTTTCTGAACGCTATTTTTTTCCATTGTTTACTGGTTGAGTGTCACAAATTACAACTTCCAGTATTAAGCCAATTTTAAGTTTTTGTTATCAACATAATCAAAGAGTAATATATATACCAGTATTTCAAGTACTTAACAATAATATAATTTGCCTTTTAAACGCGACATGTGAAATAATGCAGTTGGCTTCTATATTATTTCTATAATTTTGCCCAGTATAGAACAAAGCCGCTTTGGCTTATGTTGAATCGCTAATTCTTAAACCAAATTAAAATTTACAATTATGTCTTTAGTAGGTAAAATTGCCCCGTCATTCACCGCTCCGGCCATTCTCAATGGCGATGAAATAGTAGAAGATTTCTCAATTGACCAATATAATGGTAAAAAGTATATCTGCTTCTTCTTTTATCCAAAAGATTTTACTTTCGTTTGCCCAACTGAAATACATGCTTTTCAGGAAAAGTTGAAGGAATTTGAAAAGAGAGATTGTATTGTAATCGGCTGTTCAACCGATACTGAAAATTCGCACTTGGCTTGGTTGAGTATCGACAAAGCTAAAGGTGGAATAAAAGGAGTAACCTTTCCAATGGTGGCCGATACTGCTAAAACAATTGCATTGGCTTATGGAGTACTCGGTGGCGACTACGGCTACAATGAAGATGGCGATACTATATTCGAAGGTGCGCCTATTGCATTTAGAGGCACATTTTTGATAAATAAACAAGGAATAGTAATGCACGAAGAAATAAACTTCTTCCCCATTGGCCGCAGTATAGATGAGAAAATACGAACACTTGATGCCATTATTCACAACGATACTTTTGGTGAAGTTTGCCCTGCCAACTGGAGCGAAGGCAAAGATGCCATGAAGGAAAGTGTGGAAAGCACAGCCAATTATTTGGCCAAACATTAATTATGGTTATTAGATTGTACCCTATTTTATCAATTTACATTGGCAAAACAGGGTACAATTTTTTTGTGTTTTGGCTTTTCCTTTTATTCGGCATTCATTTTTCTCGCAATATAAATCATTCACCACTTATTTTTTCAAACTTCAGCCAATCAAAATTCCAAGGGTCTGTTTTACGAGTAGGAGCAATATCGCTATGCCCAAGTACATATTTAATATCATATCGGTTTTTCAGCTTTTTTACCAAAGTTGCCAAGGATAGATATTGGAGTTCTGTATAAGTAGATTTTTGAGTATTTATCAATTCAATTCCAACTGAACGCGAATTGGGGCGATGGTCACCATCGGGAAGCGTGCCTTTGCCACCATGATGGGCAATGTTTTTTTCATCTACCAACAAATAAATAATTCCTTTTCTATCAATAATATAATGTGCTGACACATCGTATTTTTTGTAGAGATTTAATATGCAATTTAAGTTGAAACTATCGCTTTGGCTTGGACAATAAGAGGAGTGAATGATTACAATATCGATTTTCCTGATGGTATCTATTTCAAAAAAGCCCGATTTTAATTTTTTAGCAATGATTTGAGTTAAATCCTGGGCGTGTAAACCGTATGTAGCGAAAAAAAATAAGACAACCACACGGCACGACACCCTAAACAGAATCATACTTTCGCTCTATTTCCGCTATGCTCTGCTCAACTATTAATTTCAGGCCTTCCTTGAAATTTTTTAATTTTTCTGAAATATGCGGATTGCTTAAGGCCAATATTTGGGCAGCCAAAAGCCCGGCATTTTTAGCTCCGTTCAATGCCACTGTGGCTACTGGAACACCGCCAGGCATTTGCAAAATAGATAAAATAGAATCCCAACCATCGAGCGAATTGCTCGATTTTACTGGTACACCTATTACAGGAATAGTGCAAAGCGAGGCTACCATCCCTGGCAAATGTGCTGCACCGCCCGCACCAGCTATAATTACTTTTATACCTCTTGATTCGGCATTTTGGGCATATTCGAACATTCTGTGTGGTGTGCGGTGGGCTGAAACTATGGTGAGTTCATAGCTGATATCCATTCTTTCCAATATTTCGGCTGCTTCTTTCATTACGCCCAAATCAGACGAGCTGCCCATTATAATGCCAACAGATGCTTTTTTACTTAGGTTACTCATACATCAATAATCAAAAAAACTTTAACATTTATTCAACTTAACTTTCGTTTTTTAAGTTGTGATTAAACAATTCGGGAATATAATGTAATTTTACTATCCGTATTCTTTGATTTACATAAAAAATTTTTAGGAATGCCAAATCACAAATTTTTGAAATGTTGATAGAACCCGGAAAGCTTTTGGCTACAATTGATTCGCCAGCCGATTTGAAGAAAATTTCGCAAGATGATTTGGTGCAAATTTGCAGTGAACTTCGCCAATTTATTATTGATAATGTATCGATGCACGGGGGGCATTTTGGAGCGAGTTTGGGTGTGGTAGAGCTTACAGTTGCTCTGCATTATGTATTCAACACGCCAAATGATATGCTTGTGTGGGATGTAGGCCACCAAGCTTACGGGCATAAAATATTAACAGGCAGAAGAGATAATTTTTTTACCAACCGCAGATATGGTGGTTTATCAGGATTTCCTAAAAGAAAAGAAAGCGAGTACGATGCTTTTGGAGTAGGGCATTCATCTACCTCAATATCAGCCGCTTTAGGCATGGCAATGGCTTCGCAATACAAAGGAGAAGCCGATAGGCAACACATTGCCGTGATAGGCGATGGAGCTATGACGGCCGGTATGGCATTTGAAGCTATGAACCACGCAGGCATAGCGAATAGCAATTTGTTAATAATTTTGAATGACAATTGCATGGCTATCGACCCAAATGTAGGAGCCTTAAAAGATTATCTAACAGACATTACCACCTCACACACTTACAATAAAGTGCGTGAAGATGTGTGGAAAGTGTTAGGCAAAGTGAGCAAGTTTGGGCCTGATGCCAGAAGCATAGTTGTGAATATAGAAAAAAGCATAAAATCAGCTTTTTTGAAACATAGCAATTTATTTGAGTCGTTAAAAATACGCTATTTCGGTCCGGTAGATGGCCATGATGTGCATCACTTGATAAGTGTGATGAATGATTTGAAAAAAATTCCTGGGCCAAAAATTCTGCATTGTGTAACTAACAAAGGCAAAGGCTACAAGCCTGCTGAGGAAGGCAACCCTACTTTTTGGCACTCTCCCGGTGTAAAATTTGATAAAATAACAGGTGAATTACAAAAACAGACCGTTTCTAAAGCTCAACCACCAAGATATCAAGATGTTTTTGGAGAAACTATTGTAGAATTGGCAAGGCAGGACGTTCGCATAATGGGCATTACACCTGCCATGCCTACTGGTTCATCGTTAAATATAATGATGAAGGAAATGCCAGATAGAGCCTTTGATGTAGGAATTGCTGAGCAACATGCCGTTACTTTTTCGGCAGGCTTGGCTACGCAAGGCTTAGTGCCATTTTGCAATATCTACTCCAGCTTTATGCAAAGGGCATACGATCAGGTAGTTCATGATGTTTGTTTGCAAAATTTACATGTAGTTTTTTGTCTCGACCGTGCAGGAATGGTTGGAGCTGATGGCCCTACACATCATGGTGCATACGATTTGGCTTATATGCGTTGCCTGCCCAATATGATAGTGGCTGCTCCCATGAATGAAGTAGAGTTGAGAAATTTAATGTATACCGCTACAAAAACCCCTCAGCCATTCAGTATTCGCTATCCACGGGGGCAGGGCGTGCTTACAGATTGGGTAAAACCATTTGAAAAAATTGAGATAGGCAAGGGCAGAAAGCTGAAAGAAGGAAATGATTTGGCAATTCTCACTATTGGACATATTGGAAACTACGCCACAGAGGTGTGTGAAAAGCTAGATTTAGAAGGTATTTCTGCTGCTCATTACGATATTCGATTTGTGAAACCACTTGATGAAGCCATGCTACATGAAATTTTTCAAAAATTTGATAAAGTGATAACGGTAGAAGATGGCTGTCTGCAGGGTGGGTTTGGAAGTGCGGTTGTTGAATTTATGGCAGATAATGAATATCGCACCACGGTAAAAAGATTAGGAATTCCTGATAAAATTATTGAACACGGTGAGCAACTCGAACTCTACAAGGAGTGTGGATACGACCCGGAATCAATATTGCAAGCCGCTAAAGAATTGGCATTTAGCCTAGCTTCTGTCAGGGTCTAAATAAAGGTATTGAATTTTCAAATGGATAGGTAGAAAGTTTATAAAACGCTGCTGAAGCCGTTTTTCAATTATTTTTGCTCAGTTTCCCATAAACCATGATTGAAACGCAGTTTTTAACGAGCATATTCATCGAAAAAAATTTTCAACTAGAGGATTTAGAAAAAATTCTAAGTCAGTATGAAAAAATTGAGTTTACTAAAAATGACTATTTTATCAAGGAAGGTACGACTGCAAATTTCTATTACTTTTAAGAAAGCGGCTATGCTCGTTCTTACGCTATTGACTTAGAAGGAAGAGATACAAGTACCAAATTTTTTAGCTCAACTGATATTGTAATTGATTGGCATTCTTATTTTTTAAAAACAAAATGCAGAGAAGATATTCAGGCTATTACAAACTGTATTGCGTGGAAAATTAGCTTTGAAAACTTTACGAAGCTTTTTAGCATAGAAGCTTTCCGGGAAATAGGGCGAACAAGCTTGATTAATAATTATTTTGAGCTTAAAAATCACTCTGTATCTATCATTGCCGACCCTGCCAAAGAGCGATATTTAAATTTGATAAAGCAAAAACCAGGTATAGTTCAGAATGTACCTTTAAAGCAAATTGCTACTTACCTCGGCATTACCCGATACCTCCTTAAGCAGAATCAGAAAAGAAATAGCTGATAACAAATGAATACATTAACCAATTACATCGTCCCTAACTGGATTTCGATTGCTTTTTTAGCAGTCATTTTTATTCCTTCAATTATGCTAGCTTTTTGGCTAAACAAGGATTACAAAATAGAAACTCAGTTTTTTATTCAGTCATAGCATTTTTTGCTTTGTATTTTACCTATGTTACCATTGCGAGTTTAAACGGTTTATTTAATCGTGTTTTTCTTCCGCCAATGGTATTGCTACACTGCACTTTCCCATTTGCTATATTTTTATTTACGGTAGTTATTAATCTAAAAATATATAAGGATTTTTTAGAAAATATAGCCTTAGAAAATCTTGTCGCTGTGCATATTTTTCGATTGATTGGTATATTTTTTCTTTTGCTTGCCTTTCACGATGCTTTACCTAAATTATTTGCCATTGTTGCTGGTTTGGGAGATATACTTACTTCTATTACTTGTATTTTTGTGGCAAAATCCATCAAGCAACAAAAAACCTATGCAAAAACACTGGCACTTTTATGGAATACTTTTGGCTTGATGGATATTATGTTTACAGCTGTTACCGCAATTGTATTGACTAAACTTTCTATTGACAATGGCACTATGGGCGTAGATACTTTAGCAAGGTTTCCTTTTTGCTTGATTCCCGCCTTTGCTCCTCCCATTATTATATTTCTTCACATAGCGATTTTCAAGAAAGTCAAAAAAACTTTTGCCTAAAAACGTTTTCTTGTCCTATGGCAAGAACAAGCCTTTTAGCCTGCTATACTTTTGTACCATCATTAACACTTTAAAATTTATAGAAGATGGTACAGAAAAAAGAATTCATGCTATTGTTCAGCTATGAGCCAAGCAACGACTATCGGCCAACAGAAGCTGCAATGAACGAACAGCATCAGCAATGGGTGCATTTATGGGTAAAATGGCCATTCTAGAAAAATTAGTAAGTACACACCAATTAGGCATTATGGGCAATCAAATTTTACCAAACAAAACCGTTGTTGAAGGTATGCATATAGCCGAAAACAAATAATTGGAGGCAATATTATTGTTAATGCCGGCAACCTAAACAAAGCAACTGAAATGGCAATGAACAGCCCTATTTTATCGATGGGAGGCACAGTAGAAGTAAGAGAAATAACCCAAATGTAAATTTTAAATTAACTTAATAATGAAAACAAAAATGATGGTATCTATAATTGGAATTGCTGTATTGGCATTCATCGCATTTGGCTTTTATAAAGCAAGTGGACTTCAATCTATACAGATTGTAAAATCAGTAACCGTAAAAAGTTCGAAACAAGAAGCATTTGATATGGTTCGATATTTATATAATTTTCCCAAATGGTCTCCTTTTTTAGCACAAGATCCGACACAGAAAATTGAAATTAAAGGAAAAGACGGTGAGGAGGGAGCACAATACTTATGGATTGGAAATGAAGGAAAAGATGTTGGTTTCCAAGAAATAGTAAAAGTGGATACGCTCAATGCCATTGCCATGAAATGTGATATTCAAAAACCATTTATGGCAAAACCAACATTTGATTACACATTTAAAGAAACGGCAAATGGAATAGAGATTACGCAAGATTTTAAACTTCAATCTGATTTTGTTACAGCCTTTTTTATGATGGTGTTAGGAGTAAAAAATAAAATGGAAACAACGAATAAACAAGGTTTAGGTTTACTAAAAAAAGCAATTGAAAAGTAATTTGTTTAGGGTATTTTTCCTTCAAATCAACACAATTAAAATAATATGGCATAAAAAGGGGGATTGTTCGCAAAGTGAACAAGCCCCTTTCAATAGATAAATTATTGATTTAATTTTTTTCTTCTGGAGCTACGGCTAAGGCATCGGGTTTATTATTCACAATATCTCTGATTGTTTTTTCAAGTTCCTCAAGTAACTCAGGATTGTCTTTCAATATCGTTTTCACCGCATCTCTACCTTGGCCGAGTTTGTTTGTTTTGTATGAAAACCATGAACCTGATTTTTGAATTACATTCAATTCTACCCCAAGGTCGATAATTTCGCCTATTTTAGATACCCCTTGGCCATACATAATGTCGAATTCTACTTGTTTGAAAGGAGGTGCCACTTTGTTTTTCACCACCTTCACTCGTGTACGGTTTCCAATCACATCGTCTCCGTCTTTTATGGCACCAATTCTGCGAATATCTAAACGAACAGAAGCATAAAATTTAAGCGCGTTTCCACCTGTGGTAGTCTCAGGGTTGCCAAACATTACCCCAATTTTTTCTCTTAATTGGTTGATAAATATGCAGATACAACCTGTTTTGTTAATAGTTCCGGTAAGCTTTCTCAATGCCTGCGACATCAACCGGGCTTGCAATCCCATTTTGCTATCACCCATTTCGCCTTCCAACTCGGCTTTAGGCACTAATGCAGCTACAGAATCTATCACTATCACGTCAATTGCTCCCGAGCGAATGAGGTGTTCGGTAATTTCAAGAGCTTGCTCGCCATTGTCGGGCTGAGAGATTAATAAATTTTCAGTATTTACTCCTAATGCTTCAGCATATTTCCTGTCAAAGGCATGTTCGGCATCAATAAAAGCGGCAATTCCACCTAATTTTTGAGCTTCGGCAATTGTATGAATAGCGATGGTAGTTTTTCCAGACGATTCAGGGCCAAAAATTTCTACTACTCTGCCTCTTGGTAAACCGCCTATTCCCAAAGCTAAATCAAGCCCAAGCGAACCAGTAGAAATGGCTGGAATATCGCTGATTTTTTCATCACTCAGCTTCATCACTATTCCTTTACCGTATTCTTTTTCTAATTTATCAATCGTTAGTTTTAAAGCCTTGAATTTTTCTGTGTTATCTACCATAATTGAGAGAGGATGTTATCTAATTTTTTGTAATGTTTGAATTTGTTCTAAAGTTAAGCCCGTAAATTTTATAATTTTTTCAATTGGTTCCTTGTCTGTAATCATTTGTAAAGCTACTTTTTCTAATCCTTTTTCAATTCCTTTTTCAATTCCTTTTTCAATTCCTTTT
>CAZMFZ010000019.1:11199-39747 GCA_964565665.1 uncultured Bifidobacteriaceae bacterium
TCCTTTTTCAATTCCTTTTTCAATTCCTTTTTCAATTCCTTTTCCAAAGCCTTCTCCAAATCCTTCTCCAAAGCCTTCTCCAAATCCTATTTCAAATCCTTCCTCCTTTACAGTGCTTAAAGTACTTTCCCAATCGCGGTATATTTTTAAGCTATCTTCATACAACATTATTTGCGAAGGTGTAAATTTTGCTATTTCTGCGATCTCAAAAAGTTTTTCAAATACTTTCTCCCTTAACAATTTAGGAATTGTATCGAGTCTATTGAGATTTTTAATTACATACAGCCACTTATCAAATCTTGACTCTAATTCTTCCAAAGTTTTGGTAAACTTTGGCATTTCCAGATATATGAATGTGAGTTTGTCGTAAAACACCTTATTTGTTTCAATATCAGATAATTGTACATCGTATCTGAATTTTTCAGGGTCGTTTTTATCTTCATCAAACACGAAATCGAGTATAGCTACAGTATATACAGCTTTCAATTCGTATGCCCAAGCTATTTGCTGGGCTTGGTCTCTGATGGGAAAAGTGGCATAGTAAAGTGCTCTATCCTTGAAAAATTTCTGTTTTGTTTTTTGTAATTCTACTATAAATTTTTCTCCCTTCTCATTTTCGCAGTATAAATCGAATATAGCTTTTCTATCTATCTCGGTAGCACCAAGTTGTTCCGATTTTAGATAGGTTAAATCTACAATATTTCCTTGCTTTTCGCGAAGCAATTCATTCAAAAAATCAAGTAATATGGGTTTGTTAGCCTCTTCGCCAAATACCTTCTTGAATCCATAATCGGTAAAGAGACTAATGTATTTATCGGCTACTATCAATGTGTTGCAGAATTGAAGCACAAAATTACAATATTTATTGATAACCTTTTCTTAAAGGAAAATAGAATCCAATTCAGATTTATTTGTAGTTCGACTTCACCTACGCCATATTTTGGCATACCCTCGTCATACTTTTTATCGCATTTAGCTTGTACAAATATGAAACCACTAGAATACGTTCTCTCCTCACTTATTGAAAAGATATAAACCTGCTTTATCGTAAATTTGAGGATATAGTGGTTCGCCAAACATTTCGGCTTTTACTAAATAATCTAGGTTTTCTTCATGTAAAAAATTATGAGGCTGTATAAAATTGCCTCCAAACCTAGAAATATTTTTTTTATTAAGGTAAATAACTTCTTTTTTTATCAAATACTTCATTAAGCTAATGCTTTGTATGTGTCCTCAAATTTAGCGTGATAGGGATTCATTACCTTATCAATTGCATCTTGGATGGATGAATTTCTTGAAATCGAATCTGAAATTCAGAGTTATAACTTTCGTGTTTCAAAACAAACCTTTCAACGTGATTTAGATGAGATCCGGTCGTTGTACGACATTGACATTCATTATGATTTTTCCCGAAAAGTATATTTCATTGCAGAAGAGCCACAATCGGATGTCAACTTGCGAATGTTTGAAGCTTTCAATCTCTTTCAGGCAATGGAGCTTAGTGAAAATATATCACAATATATTTGCTCTGAAAAACGTAAATCTCAAGGTACGCAGTATTTATTGAGCCTGCTTCAAGCGGTTAAAAACCAGCAAATTATTGAACTTGTTCACCAGAAATTTGACGAGGCGGAACCGTCTGTACGTATGGTGCAGCCTTTGGCAATTAAAGAAAGCAGAGGCAGATGGTATTTGGTGGCAAATCTGCAAGGCGAAAACAATATTAGGACTTTTGGGTTGGAGCGCATTAGCGAACTAATGGTGACGAAACAGGTTTTTGCCAATTTTCTATTCAATGTTATCGAATATTATAACGATTGTTTTGGCATAATTCGACCAGAAGTTGGACTGCAGTAAGAAGTAATTTTATCATTTACTCCTTTACAAGGGCAATATGTGAAGACTTATCCGCTCCATCATTCGCAAACCTACTGCTGGAAAACAAAAAAGAGACACAATTCTCCTTATTTATTTACATCACTTTTGATTTTATTCAGGAGTTGCTTTCACATGGCAATTTAGTAAAAGCAATAAGACCAGAATATTTGAAGACTGAATTGTTAAAGATAACTACCGCTTAAATAACGTAGTGAACAATCAGAGAAATTTATTAGACTACCAAATATTGAATGGATTTCTTTGGGGATGAGCTAGCGTGAGAAATATCCATGTCGGGATATAGCCAAACATTTTGAGGAAATGAATGTAAGCATTACCATTTTTTCCTCAACCTGCTCAAGGTTTCGGGCATCATATCGAGGTAGGAAGCCAGGTGTTTTATGGGTACTCTATTGAATATCTCGGGCTGCGTGTGCATGAGGTTGTTAAATTTTTCTTCGGCAGTAGCATACAGCATTGCAATGAGCCTGTCGTCATAAGTTACAAAATATTCTTCAGCCATTTTTCGCCCAATAATATTAAATTCATTGTGGTGGTCGTACATATACTGCTGGTCTTCGGCAGATACAAAAAGCAAATAGGAGTCTTCAATGGCTTCAATAGTTTCTTTGGATGGCACCCTTAAAGTTAGGCTGCGGAAGTTGGTAAACGGTGCAGCTTCTGTGGCTATCCAAGTGGTAATTTCTTTGTTGTTTTTAAGGAAGTAACTTCTGGTGACACCATTTACAAGCAGCCATATTCCCTTCACTATTTCCCCAGCTACCAATAATTTCTCGCCTTTTGAAACGGTAATCGTCTTCAGCATAGGCAAAAAATCGTCCCACGCGGCTGAAGATAAAGGGTGGTATTTTTCCAACAACTTGCGAACAAGTGGTTCCAATTCCTTAGAATGCATCTGTTAATTTCAATATAGTTACTTTTCAAAAAGTGAAAGTAGTATTTTTATTGATTTGCTTTCTGTGATAGTTTCATTTTTTAATGTATATTTAAGTTATATATTTAAATTCCTATCTTTTTGAATTTGTATATAAATAGAATAACAGTCATAAGTGCCATTTCAACGATTAAATAGTTGTACTCGTAGTAAAGATTGTGTTTTTGTTTGCTAAAAAAATAGATTTGCTCGTAATAAGCATTGAAAACACTCACTAAAACGATTAGAGAAGTCTTAGAATTACTAGGGGTTTAAGAATTAAGTCTTTTTATGATGGTCCATACGTTTTAGTAAAAGCACCATAAAACAAAATCAATTGCTAGTTATATAGTAAAAAATTAAATATATGAATCCAATTCTACTCTTGGCATTAAATTTCTGTCGTCAAAAAATAACCCGTTCATCTAGAAATGTCAATATTGCTAGAACATATAATAGATTTATTTTATTTTTATCAGGTATTGTAGCTTTAATAAATATAAATACAGCCTTTGCCCAAGATTGTGTGGTAAATACGGGCAACCCGTATATCATTTGTACTGGAGGTTCATTTGTGCTTCAGGGTGATAAAGGCGGCTTGTATGCTTCGGGCAATTTGTCGGTTTGGTCGCAGGTTTCGGGACCTTCTGTTACTATTATCAATGCCTCATCTAATGTCGCCCCCAGTGCCGCCCCTGTCGATCACCCGGCAACTGTGCTTGGGTTTGTAGCAGGTCAGACTTATTCTTTCCGATTGACTGGCTATTGTTCCAATGGCTTCAACGCCCAGCAAGACATCACTTTTGGCACCATAAGTGGCATTACGGCAGCCAATGCGGGCTCAAACATTACTATTTGCAATAATTCAAATGCGATTTTGGGTGGCAATACGCCACTTTTGGTCAATGAACGTGGGGTATGGTCAGGTACAGGAGGTGGTACTACCATTTCTAGTACTACTAATCCTTTGGCTACAGTTACAAGCAATAATACTGGAGGCAATAGCCGAACACTAACGTGGACTATCACAAATTCCATTACAGGTTGTAATTCCAGCGATGGCGTACAAATTGTAAACAGAGGCGGACAAACGCCCATTTCGGCAGGCAGCAATGTAACGGTAAGCGGATGTTATTCCAGCACCACTTCAAGGCAACTTGCAGCATCAGCAGCAGGATTAGGTGTGACTAATAGTCAATATGGCACTTGGGCAGTAATTGCAGGGCCTAGCAGCCCTACATTTAGCAGCATTAATGCCAGCAACGCTACAGTTTCAAATCTAATTCAAGGGACGTACCAATTGAGGTGGACTGTGCAAGGGGTATGTGTAAATGGTTCTTCGAATGTTTTTATCACTATTCCGGCTCCAACGCAATCGGTAACCAATGCCGTAAATGTGGCGGGAGCTACTACCACTTTTTGCGATGCGAGAAATAATGCCGTGATTTCTGGTACAGTGCCCACCTATGCCAATGAAATAAATGTGTGGACAATCTCAGGTGGTGTGGGCGCCAATGTTGTGAATCCCAATAGCTCTACGATTTCAATTACAGGATTGAACAGTGCCAGCAGCTACACCACCCGCTATTATATTATCAACACTTTGACAGGTTGTAGCTCAAATACCATTTCAGGTACGATTAATTATGCCACTTCCGCACCTGTAATCACCCTTCCAGTTATCAATACAATTTTGGGCTGTGGCATCACTTCCGTTAGTTTGCCCTACTCAGTCAATATTCCAAATGTTGTGAATACTGCCTCGATCATCAGTGGGCCGCTTACTTCGCTCACAGGAGCTACTGGCGGAGGAAATATAGCTTTTACGGGAATGGTAAGCCAAGGCTCTTATATAGTAAGGGTACAAAGTAAAGCCAACGGAATTGGTTCTTGCCCTGTTGGCTTTGCGGATGCAGCTGTTACTACTTCCGTTACCCCCACGCCTTCCAATCCTGGCTCGCAGTCAAGTGTAGCCTGTACGGCTTCTGGTGGTTCTTTGGTGGGTAATGTGCCATCAACAGGTGTAGGCACTTGGAGTCAAGTAAGTGGTCCTATTCTAGCTACTTTAAATCAGTTTAATATCAATACAGCCACAGTTTCAGGGCTTATCAATGGGGCTTATGTTTTTAGATGGCTTATATCTGGTGGTCCTGGTTGTGGAGCATCGTACCAAGATGTAGCAATAAAAGTCGCCAACACTATTCCTGGTACATCGGCTGCGGGATCAGATCAAGCTGTTTGTAATTTGACACCTATATATCTCAATGCCAATACGCCCAGAGATTTTGAAACGGGTACATGGACAGTAACCCCGACCATTGCAGGCAGCAACATAGCACCAAACATAAATTCTCCATTTTTATCAGTAACAGGCCTTACACCAAGCGTAAATTATGTATTCAGATGGACGGTTTCTAACAGTTGTAGTTCGGGCTCTAGCGAAGCGAATGTGATTGTTTCCACCATTGCTGGACCTGCACAGGCAAATGCGGGGCCAGATATTTGCCGTATTGGTGCATTTACCACCGCCACACTTTCAGGTAACAATCCTTCACCCACGGGTGCCACAGGAATGTGGACGCAGCTAAGTGGCCCAAGCTCAGCCATTTTTTCAAGCAATACCATTGCCGGTCCAAATTTATCAGGCCTCACTTTCGGCACTTACAAGTTTCAGTGGCAATTGGATAGAGGCGGATGCAATCCAACATTGGATACTGTGGCCGTAACCATAGCGATCGCTAGTGTGGCGGGCGCAAATGCAGGTTCGGATGTGAGCCTTTGCGGCAGTGGTACTACTTTAACGGGAAATAATGTTAGCTCGGTAACAGGTACTTGGAGTTTGACAAATGGAAATGGCGGTACTTTTATCGCTAATATAAATTCCTATATTACTTCTGTGTCAGGCTTGGCTACTGGCACTTATACATTCCGCTGGACATTGAGCAATGGTGTGTGCCCCAGCACTTTTGACGATGTAGATGTAGATGTTTCTTCTCCACCTTCTGCCCCAAGTGCTGGGATAGATAGAACAGTTTGCGGGGCGAGCTTGATTACGCTTTCCGGCAATACGATTTTAAATGGCTCTGGCTATTGGAGTGTGGTGGGTTCTGCTCCGGGCATTGCCACATTTAGCAGCAGTATTTCGCCAACACCCACAGTAAGTGGTTTGTCGGGTGGTACATATAATTTCAGATGGACCGCTACCGGAGGCCCCTTTTGTTCTTCTTTGACAGATGATGTAACAGTAAATGTATCGACCAATGCCAATGCTGGGGCAGACCAGACTTTTTGTAATGGAGCTTCGGTAGCACTCAATGGCAATGCTACGGGATTTTGGAGCCAGATTTCTGGACCTAATACTTCAACATTAACGACCATAAGTGGTACCTCAGTCAATGTTTCGAATCTAATATTTGGGGGCTACGATTTTGAATTTACAGCCTATGGCAAATTTGGATGCCCAAATACTACAGACAATGTAACTGTCTCAATATCAGGCTATGGTTCTGCCCCAAGTGCGGGAATAGACCAGGTGTTTTGCAATGCGACCACTACCGAACTAGCCGGAAACCTACCTACCAATGGTACAGGAAGTTGGAGTATTTTGAGTGGAACTTCAGGTGCAACCATTCTAGGAGCGAGTTTGCCTAATGCTACCATTGTGGGCATTACTCCAGGTATTTCAGGCAATAGTACTTTGTCGGGTGTATATTTGTTGGGGTGGAATGTAGCCAATGGAAGCTGCGGAACTTATTTGGATGAAGTCAGAATTACTACGTATGCCACACCTACAGTAGCCAATGCTGGAGCCAATCAACTCAATGCCTGCGGCATATCTACCGTTTTGTCAGGTAATAATCCAGTGGTGGGTATTGGAAACTGGACTACCATTTCTGGAGTAGGTATTTCGGTCGTTACATTTCCTCAACAAAGCGTGACGGGAGTCACGAATTTGACTTTGGGTGGATATAGTTTCAGATACACAATTTCAAACGCAACTTGCCCAAGTTCTTCTGATGATGTGTCGGTAACAGTAACAGGATTGATACCTTCCATTGCGGATGCTGGGCCATTTCAGGGGCTTTGCAATACCACATCTACTACTTTATCAGGGTCACCTTTACTTCAAGGCACGGGTGTAACTTGGGCTAGGGTTTCAGGGCCTAATACGCCTATAATTTCTAGCACAACTACGAGTTTGGTGACTCTAACCGGTCTTGTGGCAGGAAACTATGTGTATAGATATACTACCGATTTTAATACCTGCTCTTTTGCAGCAAACGTCACCATTACCAATTCGGTGTTGCCAGGCAACGCAAGCGTAACAGGTTCAAATTTCAATGTTTGTCCATTCGGTATTCCTACTGTTACAGGAAATAATCCTTCACCCGGCACAAAATCTTGGGCTTATGTTTCAGGGCCATCTGCCACGCCAACTTTTACCAATCCCACGGGTTCGGTTACAGGCATTGTGGGGCTAGCTCCCGGAGCATACAGTTTCAATTACAATGTTACCAATGGGTATTGTCCAGCTTCGAGTGCCAATACAGTGTTTACTATTTTGGGCAATTGCCCACCTGTAGCCTTAAACTTGACCTTTTCAGGTTTTGAAGACCAGTTGATAGCTGGTACCATAACAGGCTTTACTGACCCAGACAATATTACTCCAACTATCACAGGAGGAACTTTCTTATCAGCTGTCAATGGTTTTCCGCTCACTATTACTTCATCTATCGGCACCACCCCAGGCATAGGCAGGGTGCAGTATCGACCTGGGGCTGATTTCACAGGCATAGATACTTATACTTATCAAGTTTGTGACCAAGGGCCATTGTGTGCCACTGCTACCATCACATTTATAGTTCAGCCAGTTAACGACCCACCAGTAGTTACTAATTTGACAATTTCAGGCACGGCTGGCACTTTGCTGACCTCTAATTTGACCTTGTTCCAAAATTTCTCAGTAGTACCGGGCAGCATTTACGATGTTGATAATACGGTATTGAGTATTTCAGGATTGGTGCTGACGAGCACAGGAAATTTGACAGGCATTACAGCAAGTAACCAAAGGGTAACGATTAGCGGAACAGGTTTGGTTCGCTATTTCAGCAACACCACATTCTCAGGTTTCGATTCCTTTGTAATTAATGTGAGAGATGGATTGGCCACAACTACTGGAACTATCTTTTTCAATATCACGGTAAGCAGTGTATTGCCCATTCCTCAAAACGACATAAGCAGTGGCAATGAAAATACCACTATTATAGGCAATGTGTTGACCAATGATTTGAACCCATTGACAGGCACAAGTTCGGGATTGACTGTTTCGGGAATAGGCTCAAGCCCTATTGGTACAATAGCAATCAACTCAATTTCAGGGGCTTACATATTTATTCCAACTATAAATATTGCTGGTGGATTAAGAAGCATAACAAGTGTGAATATGAATATTTGCAACATAAATGGTTGCACAGCTTCCGCATTAACCATTACGGTAATTGGCACTAACGACCCACCAACAGCTATAAATTTGACATTCACAGGCTTGGAAGATACCCCAATTCCGACTTCAATTACTGGTTGGTTTGATATTGATGGTGATTTTCTAACGGTGAGTATTACAGGTCTGCCAAGCAATGGTTCAGTTTCGGGTTCGGGCTTCAATCAAGTTTACACGCCCAATGCAAACTACAACGGCTTAGATAGCTACACTTATTTGGTGCGCGACCCAGGAGGATTGTCCTCCAGTATCAGAACTGTAACCATTTCAATTACAGGCACTAACGACCCACCAGTAGTTACTAATTTGACAATTTCAGGCACGGCTGGCACTTTGCTGACCTCTAATTTGACCTTGTTCCAAAATTTCTCAGTAGTACCGGGCAGCATTTACGATGTTGATAATACGGTATTGAGTATTTCAGGATTGGTGCTGACGAGCACAGGAAATTTGACAGGCATTACAGCAAGTAACCAAAGGGTAACGATTAGCGGAACAGGTTTGGTTCGCTATTTCAGCAACACCACATTCTCAGGTTTCGATTCCTTTGTAATTAATGTGAGAGATGGATTGGCCACAACTACTGGAACTATCTTTTTCAATATCACGGTAAGCAGTGTATTGCCCATTCCTCAAAACGACATAAGCAGTGGCAATGAAAATACCACTATTATAGGCAATGTGTTGACCAATGATTTGAACCCATTGACAGGCACAAGTTCGGGATTGACTGTTTCGGGAATAGGCTCAAGCCCTATTGGTACAATAGCAATCAACTCAATTTCAGGGGCTTACATATTTATTCCAACTATAAATATTGCTGGTGGATTAAGAAGCATAACAAGTGTGAATATGAATATTTGCAACATAAATGGTTGCACAGCTTCCGCATTAACCATTACGGTAATTGGCACTAACGACCCACCAACAGCTATAAATTTGACATTCACAGGCTTGGAAGATACCCCAATTCCGACTTCAATTACTGGTTGGTTTGATATTGATGGTGATTTTCTAACGGTGAGTATTACAGGAATTGCGAGCAATGGAACTATAAGCGGCACTGGTTTTGATTTCATCTATATACCAAATAGCAATTTTACTGGCATTGACACTTATATATATGTGGTGATAGATCAAGGCGGATTGAATTCAAATTTCGCTACCGTTACTATTTCCGTTACAGGTGCAAATGATCCACCAATAGCTGTTAATAATACCATCACAGGCGTTACTGAAGATTTTCTTTATTGTGGTGCGATTACTGGCTATTCTGATATTGATAATGTTCCAACCATTACGACAGGTATATTTACCACCGTTGGCTTGGGTGTGGTCACAATCAATGGCGATGGTAGTTTTTGTCTAAATCCTGAACCAAATGTAAACGGTGGTCCTAAATTAATTCCTTTTGAAGTTTGCGATTCGTTTGCTTGTGTTACTGCCAACTTAATATTTAACATTATCGAAGTCAACGACTCACCAGTTGTCACTAACTTGACTTTGGCAGGCGGCTCAGGTTCGTTATTAACGAGCAGTTTAACCTTATTCCAAAGTAATGCAACAGTTCCCGGAAGCATCTATGATATTGACAATGCCCAACTTGATTTACTAGGATTGGTATTGACGAGCACAGGAAATTTAATTGGTATTACCACAAGCAACCAAAGCGTAACCATTAACGGGACAGGATTGGTGAACTATTTTAGCAGTGAAACATTTACCGGAATTGATACTTTTGTGCTGAATGTTGGCGATGGATTGTTTACTACTACTGGAACGATTTTCTTCATAGTTTCGCCAAGCAATGCCTTGCCAATTCCACAAAATGATTCAAAAGCAGGCTTCGAAAATGAAACTATTACGGGCAATGTTTTGACTAATGACTTGAATCCACTGAGTGGTTCCAGTTCGGGATTAACAGTTTCGGGGGTGGGTATTAGCAACATCGGAACACTTGCAATTAACAGTTTAACGGGTGAATACAGTTTTATTCCAACCGTTAATTTGCCAAGTGGAGTGAGATCAATCACGAGCATAAGTATGGATATTTGCAACAAAAACGGTTGTGCTGCTTCAATATTAACCATTACCATAAATGGTGTGAACGACCCTCCAATAGCTATCGACCAATTCAATACCATCATTCAAAATGGAATATTGACAGGCACTATCACAGGCTTTAGCGATATTGACAATGCCACTAACGAATTGTCTGTGAGTACTTTGGTTGGTGGTTTGCCTAAAAAGGGAGCAATCACAATCAATGCCGATGGCTCTTATGTTTACATCCCTAGCATTGGCGAAATAGGAATCGACTCGGTGAGATTCCAAGTGTGCGACAATGGCACACCGCAACTTTGTGCCAACGCCATGCTGGTGATTACCATTATTCCAGAGTCAATTACTACTATTTCATCCGGATTGCCATCATCGCCAACTATATTGGGAACCAATACAGCCGGATTTGAAGACACCACCAAAACGATCATTTTGAAAGATTTTGTTTTGGCAAATCCAAATGACAGTATCAGTTTTGCTATCACAGCAGGGCCATTCCATGGTTCTGTTACAGGTTTCGATACCAAAAATGGCTCTTTCATGTACGAAAACAAGTTGAATTACAATGGCAAAGACACTGTTTATTATGAAGTATGTGCCACTAGAAATAACGTAACAAGCTGCACATCTGGTTTCGTGATTATCAATATTGCACCTGTAAACGACCCACCTCTAGCAGTTGCAGATATGATGGTTTTGGAAAAAGGCCAAACAGTAGCTTTGGGCAATGCACTCACAAATGATTCTGATATTGATGGCGATACAATCAAGGCAATGGTTCAATCTAATGCCAAAACTATCAAAGGTGGATTGTTTGCGATAGATGAAAAAGGACATTTCACCTACAGCAAACCAGATAATTTCTCAGGAATTGATAGTGCGATGTACTTAATAAAAGACCCATCTGGTGCTTCCGATACGGCATATATAGTGTTTGTAATTCCTGCATCTCAATTTGTTTCCGAAGGCTTTTCACCTAATGGGGATAAATCAAACGACACCTGGTTTGTAAAATCACCAGAAGGCAGCACCAAAATATCGGTAATTGTATATAACCGATGGGGCAATAAAGTATTTGAAGCAGACGATTATAAAAACGATTGGGATGGCATTTCAAATCAGGGATTGCGTGTGGGAGAAGGCTTGCCAGATGGCACCTATTTCTATATTATAGATTTCCATGACGGCAACAAACCAATCGTTAACTACTTGACATTGAGTAGATAAAGTATATAATTTTGAGAATCTACTCTGCATCGAAACTTTTCCAAAAGTTCAAAACTTTGGAAAAGTTAAAATAGAACCCTTACAAAAAAATCATTTCAAGGCTTAATACTTTGGAAAAGTTAAACCAACAGACATGAAAAAAATATTATTTATCTTTTCGCTATCGCTTGCCCTGGTGCCATCGGCAAATGCACAGCAAGACCCTGCTTACACCCAATACATGTTCAACATGTTGCCCATCAATCCTGCTTATGCGGGCAGCAGAGATGTAATCAGCATGACAGCCTTGTATCGCAAGCAGTGGGTAAATATTCCCGGAGCCCCCGAAACCATGACATTTTCTGCCGATGCGCCTTTGCAAAAAGAACGCCTAGGAGTGGGAATAAATATCATGAACGATAGAATAGGGATTTTCAACAACCTTAGTGCCAATGCCATGCTTTCGTACCGCATCAGGTTCAAGCGTTCTACCTTGGCTTTTGGTGTGCAAGGTGGTTTTACACAGTTTTCTGCCAGATATGGTGAAGTGCAAACAACCGAAAGTGGCTTAAACAACGATGGTGTTTTCTCCCAAAATTTACCTACCAAATATCTACCCAATATTGGAGCAGGCGTTTACTATTCATCCGACAAATTTTATTTTGGTGTTTCACTACCAAAATTATTAGCCAATCAATTGAATGATTTTGTCCCGGCCCAAACCGTAAAAGACTATTTTCGCTCTTCGCAATTCAGGCATGTGTTTGTAATGGGCGGCTATGTGTTCAAACTCAGTCAAGATTTAGTGTTAAAGCCTTCTTTTATTTACAAAGTGGTTTCCGGGGCACCTATGCAACTCGATTTGAATTGCAATCTTTGGATTTACGACAAATTCGGAATAGGTGCATCGTATAGAAGCTTTGCCGATGTGAGCTTGCTATTGGAATTGCAAGCAACCAACAACATTAGAATAGGCTATGCCTACGATTGGACACACTCCAGACTTAGAAATTATACCTATCAAAGCCATGAAATAATGTTGCGTTATGAATTTGGCTATATCAAGTCTAAAGTCATTTCACCAAGGTATTTTTAATAGAGATTGATTTCATCCCTTTATGGGATGGAATCAATAATAATAGGAGTTATAACAGTTAATTATTTAATAAATCTTCGTTCTAAGTCGCCCCTCCCCCACAGGGAGGGGATAGGGGTGGGATTTTGAAAGCTTAAGAAAATGAAAAATATCTATTTGTACCCAATAGTAGCTTTGCTAGCTTTAAGCATCAACATTGGTTTTGCCCAAAAATCAGGCTACCGTTCAAATCTAAAACAGCGGATGGCAGACAAGGCTTTTGGAAGATTGCACTTTGCGGAGGCCAGCATTATGTACGAAGAGCTGCTGAAAACCGAAAACTCAGGCGTGGAAAATAAATCCAAACTCGCTTTGTGCTATTATAAAATGAACGACTCTCGTAGAGCAGAGAATATGTATAAAATGCTGTATAATGAAAGTTTAAGAGACAGTACAACATTGTACAATTATGCAGATGTGTTGGCAGTGAATGGAAAATACAGAGAAGCCACAAGAATTTTTAATGAATATGCGGCTTATTTTCCCAATAAGAAGGCTGATAAAAGACTTGAATCTATCGAGAAGCTAGATAGATTGTATGCAGATTCTTCCCGATTCAGAATTTTTTATTTCAGGAATAATACCAGCGAATCAGATTTTTCACCTACTCCATATCAAAAAGGAATAGTATTCACCTCAAACCGCACAAAAGATGTAGCCACCCGCAGAATTTACGGTTGGGACAATTCCGCTTACTTAGATCTCTATTATTCAGATACCACAGGGCTAGATACCCTCAAATTCAAAACTGATATTGGCACTGATCAGATAGATGAAACCATGTATGCAGATGTAGAAAACAACGGACTTTTGCACCCTGACGAAGCCACCAAAACCAGCAACGACACACGCAGAATGGGTTATCATGGAGTTTTTCTTCACCCAGATAGCTTGTGGAGCACACCAGATAGTTTGCGTAATGCCGTAGCTTTCAACAGCACTGTAAATACCAAATACCATGAAGGCCCAGCTTGTTTTGTGGGCGATACTGTTATTTATTTTACTAGAAACAATTACAATGGCTGGGGAGCAAAGAAGAGCGAAGACAAATCTACCAATCTCAATATTTATGCATCAAAATATAGAAATGGGGGATGGACAAGAGCGGAATTGCTGCCTTTTTGCAATAAAAACTACTCAGTTGGCCATCCGGCAATAGCCAAAGATGGCAAAACAATGTATTTCGGTTCCAATATGCCTGGTGGAAAAGGCAAAACAGATATATATAAATCCACATTGGCTGAAGGAAAATGGAGCGACCCTGAAAATCTTGGACTGCCTATCAACACCCCAGGTGATGAATTTTTCCCATTTATCGATAGTTTGAATGTGCTTTACTTCACTTCCAACGGGCATGGTGGCTTGGGTGGCCTTGATATTTTCAAAGCTGATATTTCAGGAAATATTCAAACAGAAGTCAAAAACATGGGCTTTCCTGTAAACTCACGTAAAGATGATTTTGGATTGATAATCAGCAACAATAAAAAAACTGGATTTTTTAGTTCGAACAGGAAAAGGGGTATTTCTGACGATGATATCTATTTCTTCAAACAAGAAACCTTCAAACCATTTCAATTGAGAGTGATTGTAAAAAATGCGGTGGATAGTACTTTAATTTCAGGAGCGGCTGTTTCCCTTATTGAAACCTCCACAAAAATAGCTAGGAAAGATACCTTGACTGATGAAGAGGCTAGATTTAGGTATAAATTCCTAAAACCTGTTGATAAAACCCTTGGCTACACAGTGAAAGCAGAAAAGCAAGGATTTCACGACAATGAATTATTGCTCCCTACTTCACTTTTCGCCAAAGCAGATGGAAAAATTGTCGACACCGTTATTTACTTAAACAAAATATTGTATATCGATTTCTGTGCTTCGGTTTTGTACAAGAAAACACACAAACCAGTAGAAGGGGCAACCATATTTTTCTTCGACCCGCAATTGGGAACGGTTGACACCGCTATTTCAGGAAAAGATGGCAAATTTTGCCGAAAACTCCAACCCAAATCGACATATGTAGTGAAGGCCGAAAAAGAAAACCATTTTCCAGATTGCTATCAAATTGGAACTCCAGCTATTAAATATCCGATTTTTGCTTCCACAGATGTGCCTTTAGAACCAGTTAAAATAGGCTTAAATACTATATTTGAAATCAAGAACCTGCTTTACGACTACAATAAAGCCAACATCAGAGAAGATGCTGCCAAAATATTAGACAATTTGGTAGATGTACTTCAGGAATATCCCACCATCAAAATTGAATTAGGTTCGCATTGCGATAGCCGGGGAAACGATGGCTATAATCAAAAGCTTTCCCAAAAAAGAGCCGATTCGGCCGTGGCTTATATTATTAAACAGGGTATTGCAAAAATCCGCATCACAGCCAAAGGCTATGGCGAAGTTAAGCTGAAAAACAAATGTAAAAATGGGGTAAAATGCAGCGAGGAAGAACACCAAGCCAACAGGCGTACCGAAGTAAAAGTTAC
The DNA here is from genome assembly GCA_964565665.1 of uncultured Bifidobacteriaceae bacterium. Classification (GTDB taxonomy): domain Bacteria; phylum Bacteroidota; class Bacteroidia; order Cytophagales; family UBA9547; genus CAZMFZ01. The sequence continues at coordinate 26,400 of CAZMFZ010000019.1, forward strand.
TGGATTTCTAAAACCGTCTGAATACAAAGCCGCAGGTTTGGATAAAAATTATCAACCATCTTCACACTTGCATTTCGACACCTCTAAAGGATATGGAGAATGTGGAATTGCCAAATTAAAGGTGCTGGAATTGATGCCTTAGATTTATCATTTTTTTTGCGAAGCCAATTCATATCTAACACAACTTCTTAATTACAAAATACCATATAGCTATGCCAAATAAACTAATAGTGGTAACGGGTGGAACAAAAGGAATTGGCAGAGCTATTATTGAAAAATTTGCTGCTCAAGGCTTTGATATAGCTACCACCGCCAGAAAATTGGATAATCTGCAAGAATTAAAACTTGATATTGAAACCCGATTTGCCAATGTAAATCTCAATTTCATTGCAGCCGATTTATCTGTAAAATCAGAAGTAGAAAAGTTTGGAAAGTTTGTTTTAGATTTAGAGCAACCCATTCAAATTTTAGTAAACAACACTGGTTTTTTTGTGCCAGGGCAAATTCACAGCGAAGCCGAAGGGCAGTTAGAATTGATGATTAACACCAATTTGTACAGTGCTTATTATCTTTCTCGAGCTCTAATTAATGGTATGATTGTCCAGAAAAGCGGGCATGTATTCAATATTTGTTCTACAGCAAGTACCATGCCTTACGTAAATGGCGGCTCTTATTGTATTTCTAAATTTGCTTTGTATGGCATGACCAAAGTATTGCGAGAAGAAATGAAAGCTTACAACATAAAGGTGACGGCTATTTTGCCAGGCGCCACCAAAACAGCCAGTTGGGACGGTGTAAATCTGCCTGACGAGCGGTTTGTCAAAGCCAGCGATGTATCAGAAGCCATTTTTTCGGCATATAGTTTATCTGCTTCCGCCACTATTGAAGAAATATTGATTAGGCCACAATTGGGCGATATTTGAGTCATATAGCTTTTGCCATTTCTAACACCGCCACAATACTGAAGGTGATGTTGGAAATGAGTGGTTGGTAATTTTCTTCTTTCCCGCTTAAAAGTTTAAGCGTATCTCTTGCGTTTAAAAAGGCGTTTAAAAGAAGTCCAAAAGCCTTTTTTCTCTACATCTTCGCCTTCATAATAGCCGTTACCATACTTTGAGTTTCTATAATAGCCATATTTATAGCCGTAGCCATAGTTTTTGCTAATATCGTAATCGTTAAAAATATATACTAAATTTTTTACAATTCCATTCTGAACCATCTCATTAAGGTCTTTCAAAAATTTAGTTTGCGTATAGCCATGCCTTACAATGTAAATATTAATGTCTGAAAACTGCATCAAAGGCAAGGCATCTGTCACTAGCCCAATTGGTGGGGTATCTATCACTACATAATCGTATATTTTTTTTAACTCGGTTACAAGCTCATACATGCGGGGCGAGGCAATAAGCTCAGCAGGGTTAGGCGGAATAGAGCCCGAAGATATGAAATAGAAATTTTCCACTTCTGTTGTCATCGTTATCTCCTCTAAGTTTGCCTTATTCACCAAATAGTTGCTCAACCCCAATTGCCCACGAGAATTAAGGTCGAGATATACTTTTGGCTTTCTCAAATCGGCACCTACCAATACAATTTTTTTGCCCGAAACGGCAAGGGCAGATGAAATATTTACCGATGAAAACGTTTTGCCTTCGGCACTGAGCGAGGAAGTAATTAAGATCACTTTTTGCTCTGGCTTTGGTAGAAAATAATAGAGGTTTGCCCGTATCGACCGAAATGATTCTGCCAAACTAGACTTTGGTTTATTCACCATTACCATCTTTGTTTCGTCAGGAATATGCCCAATAGAGCCCAGAAATGGCATATTGCACACATTTGTGATATCGTCCTTTTCCATTATGCGGTAGTTGCTTATGTATTTGAAGAGTACAAAAGCAAGCGGAAGCATCAGTGCAATTATAATATTTGTCGAATACACTTTAGTGGCTATAGGATAGGGAGCACCGCTTACAAAGGCATTGTCTATGATTTTGGTGTCTGATACATTTCCTGCGCGGGTAATGGCTAGTTCCGATTTTTTCTTCAACAGAATATTATACAGCTCTTCATTTATTTTATATTTTCTTTTAAGCTCAATGTATTTCCTTTCATTATCCAATATACTGGAAGTAAGTTTTGTTACTTGTTCTATTCGACTGTTTATATCTTTGAAAAGCAGTTGATTGGAATTTTCTACATTTTTTATTACTTCGATAATATTCTTTTTTACTTGGTTAATTTTATTTTCATTATCAATTCTAAATGGACTTTGCAGATTTTCCGTTTTAAATGCTGTGTTTTGCTTCATTTTCAACTCAGCTAGCTGTATCAACAATTGGTTCAAATTAGCATCTGCAATGCCTATGCTCGAAGGAGCAACAATATCTGTATAGTCAGATTGCTCTTTTAAGTATTTTTTCAAATACTCGAAATAACGTTGATTCAAAGCATATTTGGCTTTCTCCTCTTCCAGCATTTCAAGTTTTACAAATCGTTTCTCGGCAATTGATTCTACATTCGAGCTATTGAATTTTTTTCTGTACAAAATCATGCGATTTTCAAGTACGGCCAAAGTGTCGGAAATTAACTCAAGCTGTTTGTCAATAAAGCCAATGGTGCGTTCCTGAGTTAGGTTTTTATCGTTAAGGCTTATTTTTACAAAAGAAAAGCAATGGTTGTTAATAAAATCCTTCTCTCGTTCCACACAAGTTCCTTGCGTATTTACCGATAAAATAGAGCTATTTTTATCATATTGCATCACTTTTACTTTGTTTGAAAATTCTGTAATTACACCTTGCAAAGCATTGATAACGATTATGTACTTGCCACCTACAGCCGGATTCCAGTCATTTTGAGCGGTTTTCACTGTAAATTTGAAACCATTTATACTATAGGCTTTATTAAATTCATATTCTGGAGTGGCCGATTCACTTTCATCGTTTTCCTTAAATGACAATTTGAATTTGCCATTTTTAACAACTGTCAGTTTTATTTTTTTGAAAAAGGGAATATTGTTGTTCGAATCAGGAAATTCTAATCTGAATGTGTTGAACCTATAAACCTCGGTATCTTTAAATTGCCCTTTTATCCAATAGGTCACTTTCCAATCCATACTTTTTACAGTTTCTTCTATGAGCCGTTTCGATTGAAAAATCTTTATCTCATTGTTCAAATTATAAGTGCGGTAAGGCGATTCCGGGCGGGCAGCAGGGTCGAGTGGATTGATATTTTGACTCACATCTTTCACAAGCACTGTAGCAGAGAGTGAATAAACCGTATTGGTATAGCGTAAATACAAATAGCAACCTACGCCCGAAATTACTGCAGCAATTAAAAACAGATGCCAATGGCTCAATATTCTATGAAACCAACGTTCGTATTTTATTGTGTCAATTTTCTGGAATGTTGTTTTATTGTGTGTTTCTTCCACTTTATCGTCTGTTGAGTAAATTGCTGAAAGCAAGTGTTATGGTGAGAATAAGCGTTAATGACGATACTACCAGTGAAATATTAGGAATGGCATAGGTTTTCACAACTTTAGCTCGCAATGGTTCTATTATCACAATATCGTTGGGCAATAAATAGATTTGAGGCTTGGTAAGCAAATCTTGATTGGCCATATTCACGTAGTAAATATGAGCGGTATTGCCTTGGTTTCTCACTATTTTAATGTTGGCTCTGTCGGAAAAATCAGTAAATCCGCCAGCAATAGCTATAGCTTCTAGTAGAGTCAGTTTATCTGTAGGTGCAAATAGCCGACCTTGAGTACTTATCTCCCCCATCATATAAATATAATAATTAAGCATTCGCACATTGGCAGTGGTATTGTCTAATATTTCATTCACTTTTTGCTGCACAAGCAATTGCGATTGTTTCAGGCTTAGGTTGCTCACATTAATTTTACCCAACACAGGGAAAATCACAAATCCACTATCGCTTACAGTATAGCCTGTGATACCTCCTGCCTGTTGTGTACCGCCATTATTCCCACTGTTCATGCTTATATTTCCTTGTTGTGAAAGCGAAGAAAGGTCGTATTCGCCTTTCGCAAGGCTAGTGAGGCTTATCGATAGCACATCACTTGGCTTGAGCTTGTATTCGAACGGTTGGTAAATGAGGGTAGTATCTGTAAGCCGCAGCTCTTTCAGCGTTTTTCTTTTGTAATCTTTTACAATTAATTGTTTTTTTACAGGTACGCATTGCCACAATATTGCAAGTAAACACAGGGCAAATATTTGGTGGATAGATTTGGTTTTCAATCGATTATATAACATCCATGAAGTTTTTTTCAACTTTGTTAAAAAGTATGATTCCTATAAAAAGTGTAATAAGCATAAATACAAAAGCATAGCCCAAATGTAACCAGTCGAACAAGCCTGAACCAAACAAGCCAAACCTAAATGTTTCGATTACAGGAGCCATAGGGTTGAACCAAAGTATCGATTTGTATTGCTGTGGAATATTTGAAAGCGGATAAATAACAGGCGTGGCATACATAGCCAATTGAACACCAAATGAAATTAGAAATGTCAAATCGCGGTATTTGGTAGTGAGCGATGAGAAAATAATGCCAAAGCCCAGCCCCAAACCTGCTAGAATTAAAAGTAAAACAGGAAATAGTAACAAATGTAGGTTAGGCTCAAAACGATACCCCAAAAAATAGTGAACTATTAAAACGACAATAAATAGGCCGAATTGAATGCCAAAACTTATAAAATTTGTAATAGTGTCGGAAATGGGTACAACCAAGCGTGGGAAATATACTTTTCCGAAAATATTGGCATTGGTAATGAAAGTATTGGAAGTTTTGGTGAGGCAGGTTGAAAAATAATTCCACATCAATAATCCCGACATGTAAAATACCATTGGTGGAATGCCGTTAGTCGATATATTGGCAACTTTATTGAAAATAATCGTAAATGTGATTGTGGTAAGTAGCGGTTGGATGATAAACCATAGTGGACCTAGAATGGTCTGTTTGTACAAAGCAACAAAATCTCTGCGTACAAAAAGTAGAACCAAATCTCTATATCGCCAAAGCTCTTTAAAATTAATTTCCAACAAACCAGTTTTCGGTTTTATAACCAAACTCCACGATTCGTCATTTTCAATATTCATAATCAATTAATAAATTCTCTATTTTTCTATTAGAGGGTAAAGATAAATGTATTAGATGAGAGCCACAATTTATTTGCTTACCAAGCCACAGTCAAGTGGATTAAGCCATTGAAAATATAATACTAAAAAATAGTTTTTTAAAGGATGGAATTCAAAATTAAATCAAAATTTGGTTTTGAGGCAGTTTTACAGTAATTTAATATGTTGATTGATAAAAATAAAATGTCGGATCTAAAACACAAATCAAAAGAGGAGCTTATTTCCGAGATTCATAAGCAAAGGGCAGCACTTGACAAATGCTACAATCAGCTGCATATTCTCACCAAAGGAAATACTGAAATCTTTTCTGAAAGCTCCCAAAATCTATATTACAGCATTGCCAACTTGGCGGTAAAAACCGTGAATCTAGAGCAGCTTTTCAACGATATTCATGCCTTACTCAAAAAAGTAATCGATGTAAATAATTTCCTTATTGCCCTCTATGACAGCCGATTAGAATACATAAGCTTCCCTTATTATCTAGATGAAAACTTCGGAACTGTAGTACAAACTATCAAACGAAAAATATCAAAAGGGCTCACAGAGTATAATATTTTTCATGGCTCGCCACTATTCTTATATGAGGAAGATATTAACAAGCTAATTGATGAAAAAAAGGTGGTGATGACGGGCAAAATCCCCAAAATATGGATGGGTGTGCCTTTAAAATTGGAGGATAAAATAATTGGATTAATAGGTATAAAAAGCTACAACCACCGCAATAAATACAATTTAAAGCACTTAGAAATGCTTGATTTTATCTCAGGGCAAATAGCCATTGCCATAGAGCGGAAGCGAAACGAAGAGAAACTGAATTTTCAAAATGCCCGAATCAAGGCCATTTTTGAGAGTAGCTCGCATTTGATGTGGTCGGTCGATCGAAAGTTGGCACTCACTTCTTACAATCACAATTATGCCGATAGCATATTATTGTTGCATGGTTCGCCCCCAGAATTGGAGGCAATACCCGAAAATTTGCACAAAATACTATCAAGTGGTGAATATGTAAATATGGTACTTTCTAAGTATCAATTGGCCTTTGAAGGCAAGCCTCAAATATTTGAATCAAGCAATGTTCTGCCTGAAGGCAAAAAAATTTGGTGGGAAATATTCTTAAATCCTATTTACCAAACCGATGGCACAATAGAAGAAGTTTCGGGCATAGCGCATGACATTACAGAGAAAAAAATGGCAGAAATTGCCGTTCATGCTAGTGAGGAAAAGTTTAGGGCAATTTTCGAGTCGTTTCAAGATATTTTTTACCGAACCAAAATGAGTGGTGAAGTGATAATGATAAGCCCTTCCATAATTGAAGCCACGGGCTATACTCCAGATGAAGTAATTGGTAGAAAAATCAAGGAATTTTATCAAAATCCTGGTAGCAACAGGCTTTTTGAGCGTGAATTGCTCAGAAACGGTACGGTAAAAAACTACGAAACAGCTATAATTACCAAATGGGGAACTGCAATAGAAACCATCTCAAACGTTCGTATAATTTATAATAAAGACAACCAACCTATTGAAATTGAAGGTGTTGCCCGAGATATTACTTCGCTCAAACTTGCCAATGAAGAGCTAGTGAAAGCCAAAGAAATGGCCGAAAAGTCATTGAAAGCCAAACAGCTGTTCTTGGCAAACATGAGCCACGAAATACGCACCCCAATGAATGGTGTAATTGGCATGATAGATTTGCTTTACAATACTAAGCTTGATGAAGAGCAACAAGATTATGTGCAAACGGTAAAAAAATCTTCAGAAACGCTACTGCATATTTTGAATGATATTTTGGATCTGTCGAAGCTTGAAGCAGGCAAAATGCAATTGCGACCTTCGCCTATTTCGCTCGAAACCACAGTTGAAAAATTATTTGCCCTTTTTCAAAATCTTGCCAACGCCAAAAGTGTGAAATTAGAATATAGCATTGCTGAAGATATTCCAATGTATATAAATGCAGATGAAACACGGCTATTGCAGATCCTTTCAAATCTCACCTCCAACGCCATTAAATTTACCGATAAAGGTACCATTTCGGTAATTGTAAAAAGAGCAGGCACAAAACGATTAAAATTTGTGGTGCAAGACACTGGCATTGGCATCTCAAAAGAAAATGTGAGAATACTTTTTGATGCTTTCAGCCAAGTAGATGATACTTCTTCGAAAACTTATCAAGGTACAGGCTTGGGTTTGGCCATTTCGAAAGAGCTTTGCAGAATGATGGGAGGAACGATAGGCGTGAAATCTAGTTTTGGAGAGGGAAGTATATTTTGGTTTACCATACAAGAACATGCAGTAGATAAAATAGAACTCGTAAAATCGCTCAACCAAGAAGAAGATCAAAATTATTTGACTCGATTTGAGAAAATGTCGCCCAAAATATTATTGGTAGACGACAATCAAATCAATCAAAAAGTGGCAAATGAAATTTTGAAGAAATTGGGTTGCGAGGTAGATATTGCCAACAATGGCATGGAAGCCATTTTGAAAGTAATAGAATCGCCTTACGATATTATTTTTATGGATATTCAGATGCCAGAAATGGATGGAATAACGGCAACAAAAAAAATTAGAGAGCTGAGAATCAAGAAATTAGCTCCAATTATAGCCATGACCGCGTATAGTATGGAAGAAGACAAAGAGCGATTCTTAAAAGCTGGGATGGACGATTACTTGCCAAAGCCTATACGCTCGGAAGGCATAGTGAAAATGATACGAAAGTGGCTGCTGAAAGAAGATGAAGAGAAGTGGCAAGACCTTAAAACCAAGAAAGAAACTAAGCTTACGGGCTTTGTAATCAATATTGAAGTGGTAAATCAACTTAAAAATCATATTGAAGATTCTATGATTTTAGATGTGTTTGAAGACTTCGAAAATGAGACAAAAGATTTGCTTGAAGGCATTGGCAGCAAAGATTGGGAAATAATTCGCTCAAATTTGCATACATTGAAGGGAAATTCTGCAACTTTGGGAATTGATAAGATGGCCTACTGGGCTACATTGATTGAAGGTAATTTAAAGAAAAATAATACTTCTGATTTTGATTCTGATTTCTTTAATTTGAATTCCGCATTCGAAGAATTCAAAAACAACTATAAACAAATATTAAACATTCCATCGCATGTCAACGCTTAAAAAAGTGCTCATTGCAGAAGATAGTTCGGTAATTCAAAACCTCACCAAGAAAATTCTTCAGCAACAAGATTATGAAATCAAGTCGGTAAAAAATGGTCAGGAATTGCTCAAAGCCATTGAAACTGAAAATTTTGATGTAATTCTGCTCGATATTAATATGCCGATTGTTAATGGCATTGAGTGTGCCAAAGCCATTCGCGCTATGGCCGACCCTATAAAATCGCAAACCCCGCTCATTGCCATTACAGGCAACGCTCTCAACTTTACAGTAGATTATTTTAAATCAGTAGGCTTCAATGAATATTTGCAAAAGCCCCTCAATTTTGATTTGCTGGTAGATTTAGTGAGCAAGTATACCAATGCTTAAGTCAAAAGGTAGATTAGCCCCTTGTATAATTTAAACTTCCAAAAATGGACGATATATCTGAAGCGAAGCGTTATTTGCAAAATGCAAAAACATTTCTAAGCGAAAAAGCACGGAAAGAGGAAGGGTATTATATTGATAAAAAATATGTGAAGTTGGCTGGCCATGCCGCTTATTCTGGGGTATTGGTGGCACTAGATTCGCTGCTAGGCACTAAGAAGAAAGGAAGGAAAAGTGTAGAGTGGTATAAAGAAGAAATTTCAAAAATGGACAAAAAACTACCCTTATATTTCAACGATGCCTATGAAACTTTACATTTAGCAATGGGGTATGACGGCAATGCCAATGCTAAGGTTTCGCAAGCAGGCTTAGAATTAGCAGATAATATCATTTCATGGGTGGTTAATAGAAAGCATTTAACTGATGGTATCAAATAAAAAACCCAAATAATAAGCCCCTCGGGGGCTTTTCTTTTATGAAATGTCCTTAAGGGAATTCCATACCCACACTTCACCAGTATTTGGCCTTCCCATTGTTCCGCTCAAAAATCAATTATAGCAATGAAAGCCACGCCTCAGTTTCTCACAAAGTTAGAAGATATTTTTTCCGAGTCTGATTTTGTGTTGCGGTACGAAAAAGGCAATTTTAAATCTGGCTATTGCATATTAAATGACCAGAATGTGGTAGTAGTAAATAAATTTTATCCTCTCGAAGGGAAAATAACTTGTTTGATAGAGATTTTACGAATACTCCCATTAAACACTGCCGGATTTAAAAACAAAACCAAAGACCTTTATATTGAAATTACCCAAAACCAAACCGAAATACTGTTTTGAAAATCACTTTTCTTGGCACTGGCACTTCTCAAGGCGTACCTATGATAGGTTGCAATTGTGAAGTGTGCCAATCGGCAGATTACAGAGACCAACGCTTACGTACATCTATTCATATTGAAACTGGCGGGAAAAGTTTTGTAATTGACACAGGGCCCGATTTCCGTCAGCAAATATTAAGAGAGAGAATAAAAACACTAGATGCCATAGTTTTAACCCATGAACACAAAGATCATATTGCGGGGCTTGATGATGTACGGGGGTTCAATTATGCACAAAAAAAACCCATACAAATGTATGCGCATGCTCGTGTGATAGAACATATTAGAAACCGTGAATTTTACTATGCTTTTGGTGAAGACAAATACCCCGGAGCACCTGATATTGAGGTAATTACCATTCACAATCAGCCATTTGCAATACAGGGAGTTCAGTTCATTCCTATTGAAGTGATGCACTATCGTTTGCCAGTTTTTGGCTTTAGAATTGGCGATTTTACCTACATTACCGATGCAAATGGAATTACAGAAACAGAACAAGAAAAAATAATAGGCTCGAAAGTAATTGTGATTAATGGGTTGCAATACGAGCATCATGTTTCGCACTTTACATTTAACGAGGCGTTAGATTTACTTAAAAAGTGGAATCCCGAGCAGGGCTATTTTACCCATATCAGCCACCGATTGGGCAAGCATAGAGATGTGGAGAAGACCTTGCCTCCAAATTTCCGATTGGCTTATGATGGGCTGAAAGTGGATATATGAGGAAAAAATGCAACAAGGCAATACCTCTGCCTAGTTTACTTATTTTTTGTCTTTACTTCAAATTCAACTTCTATATTTTTTTATTCAGTAGGATACTAGTATAAAACCATGATTAACCGACAAATAACCCACTATTTAAGCAACGGAAATTTAAATGGACAAAACTTAACAATTACATAATTTTGATTATTGAATAATATTGGTAATATTGGCAAAGTATTTCCACCATAGCCTTATACATTATGTTCACATTCGTATTTAAAAACCTACTTATAAATAAATTGTGGGCTGTACTTTTTCTAGTACTCCTTAGCAAATCACTTTCTGCCCAGTGGACTACCAATACCAGTGGTGGCGAATGTATCTTATATAATTGTGTTGGAAGTTTTAATTCCGCAGGCGTGTTTTATAGCATAGGGCCTTTTACTTCCACTTATGATGCTAGTTATGGTACTGTTAATCCCCCTACTCCTGGCAATTCATATATCAATTGCAGTTGTACCACAAACAATCCATTAATAAAGAAAACATTCATCACCTACCCGCAAGAAAGTGTGGGCATTGGCATTGCCACACCAACCGAAAAATTGGAAGTTGCGGGCAAAATAGTTACTACCAACTTACAACTTACAGGAGGAACCCCTGGGGTAGGTAAAATACTTTCATCCGATGCCATTGGAAACGCATCTTGGCTTACTATTCCTCAAGTAACCAATTCATGGCAAAGAGATGCTGCCAATGTGCTGTATTACGATACCAAAGCGTATGTCGGACCAAAACGCCCCACATCAGGAACACATGCCAATTACAAATTTGCTGTAGATGGCAAGTTGGTAGCCAAAAGCATATATGTAGTACCGACCAACGACCCGGCTTGGGCCGATGATGTGTTTGAACCTGCTTACAAGCTCCCCACTTTGGCAGATACTGAAGCCTATGTACAAAAACATGGGCATCTGCCTGGCATTCCTACAACGGCTGAAATAAAAGAAAAAGGAATTGATATAGGCACTATGGATGCCAAAATACTACGGAAGCTCGAAGAATTATACCTGCATGTAATAAGGTTGGAGAAAGAAAATATCGAATTGAAAAAAATGATAAACAAGTAAAAGCTATGAGATCAAAATTATTTTACCCAGTTTTAGGATTAGTATTATTAAGCTTGGTTTCTTATACACAATCTACAAAGCGGAGAATTTATCTTAATACACAGTATAAAAGCTTTAGTCCAACATTTCCTGGTTACAAAGCTTCTGGATTTGCAATTTTAGGAGATACAATCGAGTGGTATAATCAAGCCCCTTCTTCAGAAACGATAGTTGGTATCGATTTACACACTATCACTTCTGTTGAGGGCAAAATCCCAGTTGGATCATCACCTTTTAATTATATAATAGACGGATATAATTATGGCACTAGTGTTACTTATATTCCTACACAGCTGGGTGTATATGAATACGAATGCTCGTTTCATAACCCTCCAGGTGAGATTTATGGAATGAAACAAAAATTTTATGTATTTCCTACAGGAACTATATTATGCCCAGGAAGTAGTATTGATGGTGATACTTGCTACTTAAATAGATGCCTTACTTGTATTGGTTATTTTCTTAATTGTAATTGTGTTACACCTGATGTTTATAAAACAAGCAAATGCAGTAATGGCTTGTACAATAACAAAACCTGCACAGGCATAGGCAATTGTAGCACTTGTACGGGGTATGTGCAAAATTGTATTTGTACGCAAGCTGGCGTTACTTTTTCAGGTTGTGGCATCGGGCTTAAAGAAGGCAATACCTGCACAGGGGTAGCAGATTGTGCCAATTGTGTAGGTACGGTAGTTGGGTGTGCTTGCACTACCACGGGTATTTCATCGGTTAATCAATCGTTTGTAAGTGCCAATGCCCCATTAATATATCCCAACCCAGCTCGCACAGAAATCAATATTCCACTCAATGTTGCTATCAAATTTAAAATATTTATTTATAACCAACAAGGTGAAGAAGTAATGACACATAGCCCAAGCTTTGTATCTAATTATTTGATGGATATAAGTACCCTCCCTGCGGGTATGTATTATGTACAGACCAAATATTGTGCTTGTAGCACACCTAAAGAAGCATGCCAAGGCGCCAATAAGCAATACCGATTTATAAAAGAATGAGAGACTACATGAAAAAAATCGTTTTTTTACTGACAAATATGTGTCTTCTAATGTTTCAAATGGCATATTCGCAATCTATTCGCAAAGACTATTATGAAATGACAACAGTAGAGCGAGAGGAATATGTAAGAGTTATGAATAAACTCTATTCCGATGGAGTAGTGAGTGATTTTGTATCTACCCATGCGAATTCAAATTTTGTAAGGCATGCCCACCCCGAGTTTTTGCCTTGGCATCGCATTATGCTTTATTATTTTGAGCGGCAAGCAAAGGTGGAAAATAAGTATCTAAATCTTGGATATATGAATTGGTTCCCCACCAATGGAATAGCTTTAAGATCAGACAATTTATTGTTTAGCAATGGGCGCACTCCAGCAGGAACTATTTTTGACCCTTTAGCTGCTGGTTGGATTGGGCTATTAGGCTATTCTTCAAATTGGAATTTTACTCGTTTTAATAACTCATCCAATACAGTTTCAATTGCAAATGTTTTCGGTGACTTACAATCTATAGTTAATGAAAATACATTTGAAAATGTAAGAAGAGTGATTGAAACTGGAAACCATAATGACCAACATGTTTGGATTGGTGGCTCTTTTGGAACAATGGCTTTTGTAGCCATTTCACCAAGGGATCCAACTTTTTACTTTCACCATTCGATGACAGATTATGCCTGGCAACGTTGGTTAGCTGAAAAATGGATTTTTGGTGATTATGGTAATATTATTTCAACAAGTCAACCATCTGTAAATAATCAGCCTTTATACAATCCACAAAGTATATTTGACAACCGCACTGTTAAGCTTTGGTATGCCACCGAGGGAACTGTAAAACTCAAAAATTATACAGTTACCAACCAAACTTTAGGCGTAAGTACGGGTCCAGAGTTTTATTTCTACACAGGTAAAATAGAAGTAGCCACTACCATGGGCGAGTA
>CAZMFZ010000020.1:0-39411 GCA_964565665.1 uncultured Bifidobacteriaceae bacterium
GAAAAACAGTGTAACGGCATTTATCGGACCTTCCGGGTGTGGAAAATCTACGTTTCTGCGTACGCTCAATCGCATGAACGACCTTATTCCCGGAGTAAAAATCAATGGCAGCACACTTATAGATGAAAAGGATATTTATGCCAACGATGTAGATGTAAATGCCCTTAGAAAACGTGTGGGAATGGTATTTCAGAAACCTACGCCATTTCAAAAGTCTATTTTCGACAATGTAGCCTACGGATTGCGTGTGAATGGAATTTCTGATAATCAGACAGTCACCCAACGAGTTGAAGAATCGTTACAGAAATCTGCTTTGTGGGATGAAGTAAAGGATAACCTTAAAAAATCAGCAACATCACTTTCAGGTGGGCAGCAGCAAAGGCTTTGTATCGCCCGCACCATTGCTATTAATCCTGAAATTATATTGATGGACGAGCCAACCTCTGCTCTCGATCCTATTTCTACAGGAAAAGTAGAAGAATTGATAAAGGAATTGGTGAAAGAATTTACCATTGTAATCGTAACCCATAATATGCAGCAAGCCAAACGCATAAGTGACAAAACTGCATTTTTTTATATAGGCGAAATGGTGGAATATGACAATACAAATAGTATTTTCGAGCATCCTACTCACGAAAGAACCTCTAATTATGTAAAAGGTAATTTCGGATGAGGTTTGGCAACTTTTAAAAATTGCTTTTTCAAAGTATATATAGGAATCTATTTTTTGGTTTTTGATGTGTATTAATAACTCATAGAATTTTTCAGCACTCTACAGTTATTAAGTCATTCCAATTCTCTTAAAAAGTGCGGCATAAGTTATGCCGCACTTTTAGATCAACGTTTTTGTAAACTATTTTACAGTATCTAAAAAATCGTCAGTAAAATGGGTTGTAGAAAATTTATTTACAGAAAACTGCGTTATCAATTTCTGTGCTTCTTCTTTCAATATCCTTCCGTCTATCTTGTCATAATCATTGGCTATAAGCAAATCTGCCATTTCTATAGTTTTCTGGGGCTGATCTATGAATACGTACATTACGGCTAAGTTAAAATAAGCTCCGTATCGAAGCTTTCTTTGAGGCTTCTCATCTTCTTTGTATTTATCTTTTATACCCTCAAAGTAAGTGATTACAGGTGCCAAATCTTTTTGTACATCTGCAACTGATTGTTGTGCAGAAATTTGCCCAAGGCGTTGAGCCATTTTATTACAGGCATCTTTATAAGAATCGTTTTCTGCGTGCTTTGGAGAGTCGGTTGTCCACAAAATTCTTGATTCTGTCTTTTCGGGATAGCCAATTAAGTCATTCATTTTGGCATTCACACCCTGTACATATTCATTTATCACATCTTCATAAAACTTATTTTTAAGTGATGCCTTGTTGTTGTTCCAATAATTATAGGCATCTGCATTTGAGCTATATTCTTGTGAATTGAACACCTTTGCAATGATGGTTTTTTCTGAAGAAAATGAATTTCCCTCTTTGGTAGCTGACTGATATTCAGCAGTCATATTATACTTTACTTCCATTTTGTAGTAGTAAGTACGTCCAGTTTCTTTTCCGTCTTTATCTTTACGAATGTCCACACGCTCAATAACATTTGTTTTATCAAAAAATAAATCACCAAAGCGAATTTTGATAGTAAAAGATGGAGTTGCATTGTCCATTTTGAAACCAGCGATTCTAAATTGTTCTGATTTATCTGGATAAGATTCTGACTGGGGCGAACCTATCATTACTTTGTAGGTGCGGTATAGAGAACCGAGAGGCTTTTCGGCCAGCTTGCGATAAGAGACTTTGAAATTTAATCTGTCAAGATCAATTTTCTGAGCAAATGTCTGAAAGATTGGTAGTGATAAAAGCAATACGACAACTAATCTTGATTTCATTATTTAAGGTTTAAATGTGAAAGATTAAAATACGCTACAAATGTGTTTATTTTTTAATTGGAACACAAAGAAAAGCGGACCCTTTAGTCACATTTTACATAATTTGAAATAAGTTCTTCCCTTATAACTAACGCAAAGAATTATTCATCAAGTTTTATTATTACAAAAAATAAATCTGGCAAAATGAAATGGAAAAAGCTTTTTGCATACAAATAAGGAGGTTTATGTCAAAATATGCCCTAGTTATGGATATGGGATAGATTTTACTATTTCTTCTTGTTCTTTTTAATAATTGTCAAATCTAATAAAAACAGTAGATTTGGTTTTCATCTAGCCATACAATGTCGAGAAAAGCAAATAGAAATCAAGATAGAAAAGAAACCAAATCAGATAGCCAAGGGCAGCTCATTGGCGAATTGCAAAATTTTTTAGACCGCAATTTCGATGAGAAATTCAGCAAGGGAGAACTAGTAAAAACCTTGAGACTCAAAGAAAAAAAGCATATTTCTGCCCTTTTTTCGGCTATTGACAAGCTCGTATCTAATCAAAAAATAATATTGCAAGACGATGGCAGTTTCCAATCTGCTTACAAGCCAAAAGTATACGAAGGTGTGGTCGATTATGTGAATGTCCGCATGGCTTATGTGATGGTTGACGGCTTGGAAGAGGATATAATTGTGCCTGCAGAAAACTTAAACGAAGCATTTGATGGCGATACAGTAAAAATAATGCTAACAGTGCCAAAACGAGCGAGAGACGATGGCAGAGCTACAGGAGAAGTAATCGAAATTATTAAGCGGAAAAAGGAAGAATATGTAGGGAAAATTCAAGTACAACGTGCTGTGGCTTATGTAGTACCCGATTCCAAGAAAATGCATAGCGATTTCATGGTGGAGTTGGAAGATACAAATGGAGCGAAAGACGGAGAAAAAGTATTGGTGAAACTAGACGGATGGAGCAGAAATGGTAAAAATCCGAAAGGAATAGTAACTAAAGTATTGGGCAAATCGGGCGATAACAACACCGAGATGAACTCCATAATGGCTGAATTTGGCCTTCCTGTTGAGTTTCCTAAAGAGGTAGATGCCCAGGCCAATGCCATAGCTTGGAATTTAGATAATAGTGAACTCAAACGCAGAAGAGATTTTAGAAACATCCTCACTTTTACCATAGATCCTGTTGACGCCAAAGATTTTGACGATGCCCTTTCCATTCAAATACTCGAAAATGGCAATTGGGAAATTGGTGTTCACATTGCCGATGTCACCCATTACATTCAATTAAATTCACGACTTGAAGACGAAGCGAAAAAACGAGCTACATCGGTTTATTTAGTTGATCGATGCATACCGATGCTGCCTGAAAAACTGTCGAACGATTTGTGTTCATTGAAACCAAATGTTGATAGATTGACTTTCTCGGCTGTTTTTGAGCTGGATGATAAAGCGAAAATCAAAAAAGAATGGATTGGGAAAACGGTAATTCATTCCGATAGAAGATTTAGCTACGAAGAAGTGCAAGAAATAATAGAGGCAGGTGAAGGGGAATTATATCAGGAGATAAAAACAATGAACGACCTTGCCAAATTGATAAAGGTTGAAAGATTCAAGAAAGGAGCTATCAATTTTGAGACTGTAGAAGTAAAATTCAAACTGGATGAAAATGGAGTTCCGTTAGGTGTATTTCCGAAAGTACGTAAAGATGCCCATAAATTGATAGAGGAATTTATGCTGCTAGCTAATAAGCGAGTGGCTCAATTTGTATTTGATTACAAAGCTGGAAAAGAAAAAAATGTAATGGTGTATCGTACCCACGACAAACCTGATGTAGAAAAGCTCCGTTCATTTTCACTTTTTGCTAAAAAATTTGGTTATAAACTCGATGCAGAAAGCAACAATGTATCGAAAGAATTAAATAGCCTGATGGAAGAGGTAGAGTCGAAACCAGAAGGCAATATGTTGCAGAACTTGGCTGTTCGAGCCATGGCTAAGGCCAAATACACTACCGATGCTATGGGCCATTTTGGGTTGGCATTTGATCATTATTCGCATTTCACCTCCCCAATCAGGCGATATCCCGATATGATGGCCCATAGATTAATTGAAAAATACTTGAACGACAATATCTCTAGCATTGAGAAGAAAACTTTTGAAGAGCAATGCAAGCATTCATCAGATATGGAAAAAGTGGCTGCTGAAGCCGAGCGTGCCTCTATCAAATACAAACAGGCCGAGTTTATGCTCAAAGTTATAGGGCAAGATTTTGACGCTATTGTTTCGGGCATTACCGAATGGGGTATATTTGCCGAAATTATCGAAACCAAATGCGAGGGGCTGATTCGCTTTCAGGAAATGACCGATGATTATTATGATTTAGACCTCGCCAATTACCGTGTAGTGGGTAGAAAACACAACCGTGTAATCACTTTTGGAGATAAAATAAGAGTGGTGGTACGAGGTGCCGACTTGGCAAAGCGGCAGATAGATTTGGGATTGGCAGAGTAGGGGTTGAACAGGAGTTATAAGCGATTAAGATAAAAAAGAAAGACTGTAATTTTGATTGATGTAATTAGGCCTTATTTTTGATATTTGGCTCAACTTGATAATAAAAAATGGTAAAGACTGTAATAACGCCCCAAGATAACAACTACAATTTGGTGATACCCAATAGCTATTTAGGCAAGAAAATTGAAATACTTTTTTTATGCTGTTGATGAAATAATAGGGCCTGAAAAAACACTTAGTACGATTTTATTTGATAAATATCAAAATATATTTACCAAAGATGACGCAGAAAGCTTTGATAACCACACAAAACAAATCAGACAAGAATGGGAAAATATTTGATAGATAATCATGTGATTTCAGGTAATTTCTCATCAGTTTATAGTGCAGAAGGAATGAGATTTATTTCCAATGTATTTAACCAAATACCTCAAATCTCTGTAATTACAGAGATTTGAGGCTTAAAATTGATTAATCCAATAACCTATAAAACGTAATCAATTCTAAACATTATCATTTCATAACCAATTGCAATTCCTCAATACAATTGACCATCAAATTTTCATCTTTTTAAACAGCTATCACAACAGCTGGCTCGATGGGTTTATGCTTTTTATCACCCACAAATATGCCTCTATCCCACTCTATATTTTCCTGGTAGGCTTTATCATCAATCATTATAAAAAAAAAAGCTGGGTGGTGATAGTGGCATTAATAGCCATTGTTGCAATTTCAGATGCACTTGCCTCTCAAGCCATGAAGCCTTATTTCAAGCGATTGAGGCCATGCCACGAAGTAGGCTTTGCAGAAAAAGTGGTGCTGGTGGGCAATTGTGGGGGCGACTATGGCATGGCATCGAGCCATGCAGCCAACACATTTGCCGTAGCTAGTTTTCTCATTATTCTGTTTAATAAAAAATACAAATGGATGTGGCTGCTTTTGCCTTGGACATTGCTGGTAAGCTACAGTAGAATCTACTTAGGGGTACATTTCCCAGGCGATGTATTGGCTGGTTTTTTGGTGGGATTTGTAGTGCAAATGGCAGCTGTTGGTTTAATATGGAGAAAACTCCGCCCGTGAGCCATTTTTTGTCGCCTTTTACGATATCTGATTGCCGCATTATCATTTCCACATGGGATTATGCCATTTCTGAGGGGGATTACACCATTTCTGAATGGAATTATATGTTTTCTACATGGAATTACCTCATTTCTGAATGGAATTACCTCATTTCTGAATGGGATTACATGTTTTCCAAATGGGATTATGCCATTTCCAAGTGGGATTACCTCATTTCTGAGCGGGATTATATGTTTTCCAAGTGGGATTACACCATTTCTGAGTGCCTTTTACCTCTTTTTAATGAAGCCATCGCTGCTGCTTCAAAAAACCCTCATGGCATAGTATTCATTGGCAGAATAACTATAACTTTGTTTTCATAGCCAAACATTACTAACCCTCAATGCTTTTTAGTTCTTTCGAATTCATATTTGCGTTTCTTCCCGTTACTTTTTTAGGCTATTTTTTGCTGAATAAATACAAGCAAGCCAACGCGGCCAAAATATGGCTTTTTTCATGCTCACTTTTTTTCTACGGCTGGTGGAATCCCCTATATGTGCCGCTTATTCTCTCTTCTTTAGTATTCAATTTTGGCTTTGGCAATTGGTTAAACGCTACAAAAAGTAATCCAGCTTTGAAAAAGAGCATCCTCATTTTTGGTATTTCGGCCAATTTAGGCTTGCTATTTTTCTACAAGTACATGGATTTTTTTATCGCCAATTACAATTATTTATCCTCCAATACCATTGTAGCTCTGCACTTGGTATTGCCCTTGGGCATCAGCTTTATCACCTTTCAGAAAATAGCCTATTTGGTAGATAGCTATACCGATGCAGAAAGTACGAAAGACTATAATTTCATCAATTTCTGCCTGTTTGTGCTATTTTTCCCACAGTTAATTGCTGGGCCAATTGTACACCACAGCGAAGTGATGCCGGCTTTTAAAAACCCGCTCAATCTCAAGCTCAACTATTTCAATATTTCAAAAGGGCTCTATATTTTCCTCATGGGCTTGTGCAAAAAACTGGTTTTTGCCGATTCTTTTGCCGTAATAGCCAATGCAGGCTATGGCAATACTGCTTCTCTTTCTACTATCGATGGCTGGCTCACGGCTTTTGCTTATGCTTTTCAATTGTATTTCGACTTTAGCGGCTATTCAGATATGGCCATCGGGGCAGGCTTATTTTTCAATATTCAACTGCCGCAAAATTTTAATTCCCCTTACAAATCGCTCAATATCCAAGATTTTTGGCGTAGGTGGCATATTACTTTGGGGCGATTTCTAACGCGCTATTTTTATATTCCACTCGGAGGCAGTCGTAAAGGCGAATACACAACTTTGGTAA
The DNA here is from genome assembly GCA_964565665.1 of uncultured Bifidobacteriaceae bacterium. Lineage (GTDB taxonomy): Bacteria > Bacteroidota > Bacteroidia > Cytophagales > UBA9547 > CAZMFZ01. The sequence continues at coordinate 6,801 of CAZMFZ010000020.1, forward strand.
ATGTATTTCTCACCATGTTTGTGAGCGGAATATGGCACGGAGCCGGGTGGACATTCGTATTATGGGGCATAATGCACGGTACAGCATCGGTAATTTTTCGATTGTGGGGCAAAACCAAAATAGAAATGCCGGCCTATTTGGCCTGGTTTCTCACTTTCCTGTTTGTGAATTTAGCTTGGGTATTTTTCAGGGCATCTTCTATTGGCGATGCCATGAATGTACTCTACGCCATGTTCGATTTTTCGAAATTCAGTTTGAATTTTACTGTGATAGAAGATTACAGAATTCTGCCCATGGTGCTGGCAGGTACCCTATTTTTATTCTTCAAAAATACAAACGAACTACTTTCTGAGTTTACATTATCTAGAGCTAATCTTGTGAAGCTTGTTTTGATGGCTGTGTTGGGTATGTTATTCCTAAATTCCATTACTGCAGGCGAATTTTTATACTTCGATTTCTAAATTTTACTGCCATGACAGCAAAGGCATTTGTATTTAAAACTATTTTGATTGCATTGTTAATCATTGCTACCATTGGCATTGCTAATTTTTTTATCGACCCTTATGGTTTGTTTTTAGAAGCTAAAGGCAGAAAAATTGAAGTGTACACCAATGAAAGAACTTCTAAATACCTGCTCTCATTCAACTACATACCCAAAAATTTTGATGGGTTTATTTTCGGTCCTTCGCTCTCAGACAACCTCAATCCCAAGGCCATACCTGAATACAAAATCTATAATGCCAGCATAAAAGGAGCTAATATTTCAGAATTGCGGTACTTGGTAAATAATATCGTAGCCTATGGAAATATGAAATTTGCCATAGTTTGTCTCGACCCATATCTCACCAAAGACCACGGTAAAAAAAGTGCAATGATAGACCCTAAAGAATATTATGGAGCACTGGGTTCGTATAATTTGCTTATCACCTATATTTTTAAATTTTTAAGAGATGGCAAAGTACTCCCTCAGAAGTGGCCGCTCAATGTGATTGATGAGGTAGGCTACAATAATTTTAATCTCTCAATGAAAGGCTGGGATGCGAGGCAAATGATACTGGACAAGGTGAAAAAAAACGAATCGGAATCTACTATAATTGATAGCATTGCTCTAAAAGAATTGGGCGAAACATTGGCCTACTTGCGAGAACATAATATTAAAATTTACGGCTACTTCAACCCTGTGCCTTACCAGATAAGAGAGATAGACAAACAAGGCTATGAAATATTTACCCAAAAAGTAAGCTATTTATTTACAGAAAAAGACATATTGATTGACTTAAATACGCCCCAATACTATTTTTTTACTCAAAACTACGCAAACTATAGCGATCAAGGCCACTTGAGCGATCAAGGGCAAAAGTTTGTGGTAGCCACAATGAGAGAGGCAATTTTGAACAATACTAACTGATAAGTTTTTTACGAATGATCGATATCGAGTATCAACCCTTCTTTGATTGAATCGGCCACAATGGCTGCATATGAGAATATTTTATCGCTGGTAATATGGTCTTGCAAAATCTTTACTATCAGCACATTACTCTCGAGCTTATTGTGAATGTAATGAAGCAGGTTGTTGTCTTTGATGGCAATCCAGCTTTCGTTTTCCGAAATTATAGGTGTGAAATTGTACCTCTGCTCTGTGTTCTTAATGAGTGCATGCTTAAAAGCATTCAGTTTGCGGGTGTTTTCAAAAGTATACGTCTCTATTTTGTTGCTTCTATTTTTTAGATAATAGAGATTAATCATAGCGTTGCTATCGTCAGATTTCTCGAAGGTGTTAAACAGAATAAAAATACCATCCTTTTTTGAGGCTTTGTTAAGGTGTTGTTTCCACTCAATAAAATCATCAGGTACATCGCCTTTAAAACTATCGAGGTAGGCATTGTTTTGCCGAAATGAAAATGCAGTTTCTTCTTCCAAGCCGCTATCTCCAAAGCTTTCTTCGGTGGCAGTCGATTCATCGCCAAAAAACTCATTAGAAATATAGTTACATTTCAGTTTTTCCGCAATACAATAGGTAAAATAGCCAATACTTTGCTTCTTCAAGCTTTCAGAAGATACCAAAGTGATGAAAGCATTTCTGTATGTGAATGTGCCATAGTCGGTATTTATCTCCCGGTATTCAAGAAAAAGTTTATCTACCACAATGCCATTTTGTATCACTTTTTTGTAGCGGAATCTAAATTCATTTTTCCCCTCTGCAATTTTATATACATCGGCTTCCGAAAGTTCCAGATTCACTTTTACGGCATCTACACTCAATTGCCCTCTGCGAACTTTGGTGGCTAATTCGGGAATATATTTCTTGTAAAATGCCTCTTTGAGTCGCTTTCTAATTTCCCGCATTCTTTTTAAATACTTAGTCTCCTCCATTTTTTGTACAAAGCTTGATGAGATAATACCTGTAGGAATGGCCACAATCAGCACGCCCATCAAAGCCACCATGCCGCCTAATATTTTGCCAATGGGCGTAATTGGGTACGCATCGCCATAGCCTACGGTTGTTAAAGTAATCACACCCCACCAAAAAGCATACAAAATATTGGGGAAAACGGTAGGCTGAGCTTCATGCTCCAAATAATACATAATAGAAGATGCCAAGACTAATATTGAAAACATGAGTAAAAAAGTAGCCAGCAACTCTTGCCTTTTCTCAGATACTATTTTGCCAATATGAATCATAGCCTGCGAATATTTTGCCAATTTGAATACCCGCATTAGCCTTACCAGCCTCAATACCCGCAAATGCCTTAGGTCGATATTTACCCAATAAGGTGCAAAAAATGGCATTATGGCTAAGAAATCGATCCAAGTAGTGGGCGATGCAATAAACTTCTTTATGGATGCGGCTTTGGTTTTGGCGGGATGGCTGAGGTCGGCAATCCATATTCTCAGTATAAATTCAATTGAGAATATGATAACGGTGAATATTTCAAATACATTAAGTGGAAATCGGTAGGCAATTTCTATAGATTCAAACGATTGCAGAATTACTGCCACCACATTAAGTAGTACTAATATTTCTATAAATAAATCGAAATAACCAGACAGTTTGTCGTGCTTATTGCCAGGCTCAAGTATAGAAGCTACTTTCTTTTTAATTTTAAGGGTGTCCATTGGTGGTATTACGGTGTTAATTTCAATGTAAATATAATTTTCTGTTTGATATAATACTTATTTTCAAGTTTAAACGATTACCAAGGTCTGCAACCGTTGGTAACGTTTTTCTAGATTACGGTAACTCACCTATTTATTTTGTTTGCTATTATGGCATACTATTTATGATGTTTGCATCGTACATTGGTGATAAATGGGTAAATAATGGGTATGATCATAGGTGTAGGGAAGTATGGGACGGGCATTCTCGTTTGTTTTTCCTTTGCCTTTTGCTTGCTATGGCTGCCAAATATGGTTGAAGCTCAAGTTACAAAGAAGAAGAAAAAGAAAGTTTCCTTATTTAGCGATTCGGTTCAGTTTTACAGAAGGGTAGAGGAAATTGCTAAGAAAAGGAAATTCACCAATGAACTGTTCCGGAACATTGTTTCGCTGCCCCCTCCGAGTAAAAAATATACAGGTAATGTAAAAAAACAGAATGAGGATATCTATAAAAGTGGTGAAAATAAGATAATTAGGCATATAAAGATTGAAACGCTCGATCCTTTCGGTACCGATATAGCCGATACCTCTAAAAAAGCCATCAGCTACTTTGAAAAAGGGGGGAATATTGTTCATATCAAAACCCGCAGATTTGCCATTAGAAACAGATTACTGTTTAAAGAAGGCGATAACTTTGATAAAATAGAAATGTATGAATCGGAACGTATCATTAGAAGTTCTGATTTTGTGGGCGATGTTTCGGTGCGTATAGATCCAGATTATATTTCCAAAGACAGTGTAGATATTATTATTCGCGAGCAAGACAGGTGGTCTATTTACCCATTTGGAGCTATTGGAGGCAACTACAAAGCAGGTTTTATTGATAAAAACATTGTTGGTACAGGGCAGCAATTGGAAGCTTCATTATTCAAAGCCCGCCTTTTTGATTCCACTTTAGTAAATTATAGATTTAGCTACTTTGTACCCTATATCAAGCGTACTTTTATTACCGCAGGTATTATTTATAATAGAGAAAGGGGAAATGAATACCGTGGCATTTCCATCAATCGAGGCTTTTATTCCCCATTGGCACGGTGGGCAGGTGGTATCGATTTTTTTAATTATGAACTTATTCGGCAATTGGCATCTATAGATTCCAGTGTTATTCAAATTCAAAACATTCGCTATTGGAGCCAAGATTTGTGGGCAGGTTTTGCTTTTCCCATCAGAGGCAGTTCGTATCAAAACCGTACCACAAAATTTGTTGTGGCAGGAAGGGTATTCAATAAAAATTATATTACACCGCTCAATTTGGCATTCGATCCACTCTTAAATCAGCAGAATTCTACTACCTATTTAATGAACTTTGGTATTACGCAACGGGGCTTTTACAAAGACAAATTCATTTACAAATATGGCGTAACTGAAGATGTGCCCATTGGAGCCATGGTGTCGGCTACCTTGGGCTACCAAAAACGCCCTCATGACGAGCGTTATTATATGGGTTTAAAATCGAGCTATGGAGTGAAATTAGAAGGTGGTAATGTGTCTGGTTATTTTGAAATGGGTACATACATCAGCACCAAAGGCCGATACGAACAAGGGACAATAAATGCTGGCATACAAGGCTTTACTAATTTGTATAAGCTGAAAAATAATTTTCAATTCCGCCAATTTTTTTCTGTAGATGTGACTTCCGGATTCAACCGAACCAAATTCGACCGCATTACCATCAACGATGTGAAAGGTTTAAAGGGTTTTAATCCTGATTCGGTGGTAGGCTCTAATAAAATGGTAATCAGCACAACAGCCATATTATACTTACCTTGGCAGATTATCGGATTTCGCTTTGCACCTATATTTTATGGTGGCTTTGGTATGATTGGAGATGAGAAAGTCTCATTTTTGAAAGATAATATCTTCCCAGTTTTCGGTTTGGGTATACTCGTGCGAAACGAATATTTGATATTCAACTCATTTACTTTTACACTTGGTTTTTATCCTTATATACCAAATAAGGGCAGTGCGATATTCAAACCCAATCCATTTGGCAGCAACGATTTCAAGTTTAGAAACTTCGAAATTGGCAAGCCTAGCGAGGTGGGTTATTTTTAACTGCTGAAACCTACTGTTTCATCACTTTTTTCCAATAGCTTCTTCCTTTTATCTCAAGCTTTAAGATGTAAATGCCTGAGGAAATATCGCCCAAATCAAATTCATTTGTATTGGTAAAATATTTTATGACAACTCCTTGAATATTAAAAAGTTGGGCTTTAACAGCAGGCATATTGCTGTGCAAATACCTTTCGGTTGGCGAAGGATATATTGTAACTTCAGCCTCGTGGTTTATACCTGGTTTTGTATTTAGCAAATAGTTGAAATTGCCGAATACAGGTCGCATCAATAAGCTCCCTTCCGAATCGGTATAAGGTTCCCATTTGTTGTTTATATTATAAAAAATCTGGTCAGACGCGTTATTATTTCTATCCCAACCAATAGCCAAGGCATCGTCTGTTATTTGTTTGTAGCCAATAAAAAATGAATCAGCATTGATAATAATGGGTTCGCGGAGTTCATAAATTGTCCAGTTGTTCACAGTGGTGGCATAGGTAATGGGAAAGTTGTCGTTTACCAACACATTAGAGGGGAGGGGTGATTTGGTGAGTTCTACAAGGGTGGGCAAATTGGTACTTACCACCAGGTTAAAGCTTTGCTGAATCAATACTTTGCCAAGTTGGGTAAGTGAAATGGCTATTTGTCGCAATGTATCAGGCTTTTTATAGTTGCGAAATCGATAGAGCAATACAGAAAATTTTTGGTTCAGGCCTATTCCATATTCTGCGCTTCCATCATCATAAGCATAAAAATTATCTAGTATCGTTTTGCCTTTCAGTACATTGTTATTCGTGTAGTCTATCTGCTTCCCATCCGAATTATTTACATCGCCATTAAGTGAGAATTGGTATTCTACTTCCGTTTTTTGGTTGGGTATACTCGCCCAAAAACTACCCGGTATTGTATTTTCAAATACCACATTGGCTGCATTGCCTTGTGTTTCCTGCGAAGCTTTGGTGAGGATATTTATATGGGCAACATCGTTGATTACATCTATAGTGAAGGTGTTGTTGTTGCCTCTTTGGTCGAGATTATTATAGTTTGAGCCTACCAATATGCTATCGGTAAGCGTGCTTTTTATTTCATTAAAGTGCGTGTAGGGTAGGGAAGTGTAGTTGTTAGGAAATAGCACTATAGGCTGTTTGCTAAAGCTTTGATCGCGAAAATACACATCGTTTTTATTTCTATTTTTATTTAGATAAATGTAGTCGAGATTCCAAATGTCGAATGTGCCAGACAATCGTCCTGTGTTTTCAAACTTGAACTGAAATGAGCTGTGAAAGAAATTGTTGGTGCTATCGCTATTAATTTTTATTATTTCCCTGTAGAAGACAGTATCTGCAAAGCCTAGCTTTTCCCATACTCTCACCCATTCCAAATTGCTATTTTTAAAATATAAAGTGAGTACATCGCTTTGCTGTCCGTCTGGAGTTTCGCCAATGCCTTTGGGCTGCCAAAAAAATGAAATAAAGGTGCTGTCTTGCAGCGTCAATTGGCTTAAATCTATAGGTAGCGAGGTTAAATTATCAGCTTTTCCTCTGGCATTTACATTGGCAGAATCGTATGCCAAACCGTTGTATTTTAATCCGTCAAAGGTGGCAGTGTTTTGCGTGGGTTGGCTTATTGCATAAGAATTATTTATATACGTACCGCCTTTTTTTATCCATCTGTTAATGTCAGGCTGGTCGAATGAGTCGCTGAAATCGTCAAAAAACGGAAGCGAAATGATATCGGCTCTTTGAATGATATTGGAAGAAACGATTACTGGATTGGAACAAGAAATAGCAGAGGACATTTTTACTTGTACTTCATCTCCATTTTTGCCCAAGCTTGTTGCAAAATTTGCCGCAGAGGTTGTGGCCACAAACACATTATTTACATACCAACTATATAGTGGATTTGCCCCTTTATTCAATCCGTTGGCTGAAAAATTGTAGGTTTTTGTGGTGCAATCGGTATTGACAACGCTATCTAAACTAATAGAAATAGTTGGCGAAATAATGCGGGCAACTTCACGTGTCAAATAATTTGAGGTATCAATATTTACAGAACCAGCACAGGCCAAATCAGAGGTAATTACTGCATATATAAATCTTTTATTGGCTAAAGAATCTCGTGTATAAGTAGATCCGCTTCCTGAAAATGTACCTGAATAAAACCATTTTATTGTGGCATTACTGCCTATGTTGAAAGTATTGGCAGTAATGGTGAGTGGGTAATCGGCACTGCAAGCTTTTATGGAATTGTCGATTGATATGATTTCTATTTGTGGTGGAAGGCTGGTAGAATCAATAATTTGAATGGTATTGGAAATGGCAATTTTCATTTTTGCACAATCCAAATTACTTGTTAATCGGCATTGAATTTCGTCTTTATTATTTAAAGTAGATGAAGAAAAAGATGAGCCGCTGCCAACTTCCAATCCATTTACTAGCCATTGAATGGTTGGGTTGCTTCCTCCGTTAAAATAACTGCATTGAAATACGTAATTGAGGTTTGTTTCCGTATTGCAACGGGGAATATGCCCTTCAATCATGGCTATAGAAATACCAGGAATTACAGAATCAGACACCGCCTCATTTTTTGCATTGAAATTGGCACTTTCAATGGCTTTATTTCTGCCCAAATCTTGTTGCAGAGGCACTAGCCTAAGCTGTGCAATCAGATTAAATGAAAAGCCAACTGTAATACTTGCGATTAGTATTCTAAACGACATTCTTTGTATGTTTTATTTCACGCCATTGTTGGTACTATTACCAACCATTTATTATTCTCTACTTACCCAGATATCAATAATTTCGCCTACCCGTATTTTTAAAGTTGAATCTCGTTTGGTGTTTTCAGGCTTTTGCTTGAATACTGTACCTGATTCATAGTTTTCATTCGATTCATACACCATGCTTCCAACATCTAAACCTATTTGTTTGAGTAAAAATTTAGCCGAATCTAATGGCATTCCAATCAAATTTGGCAATGTTATTTCTTCATTACTCAAGCCTGCCGACACAACCAAATCAATTACAGAACCTTTTGCAATAGTGCTGCCGGGCAATATTGAGCTTGAGCTATACAATTGCCTCAATACTTCGCCTTCATGTACACCATACGACCGGCTAATGTAGCCCAATTTCAGTCCATAGCTTTTGAGCGTCATTTCTGCCGATTTTTGTGAACTCCCTATCAGCTTTGGCATATTTATCTTGGGTGGAAACATGGTGCTGATTGACACATATATAGTCCGATTGCTTTTTACAAATTCACCAGCTTTCGGAAATTGAGTAATGACAGAGCGGGCTTTGTATTCGGGTACATAACTCGAATCAAATATTTGTAGTTTGATATTTGTAGCTTCAGCTATTTTGGTGGCCTCGGTCACCGTTTTACTATTAAAATTAGGTACAGCGATAGATTTGCCATGTTCGGTAGTAAAGGGCAGCCATACGTAGAAAAACAAATAGGCTATGATTAGAAATACAACCAATACTATTCCTAAATGAATAAAAAAGTGTTTTGAAGTAGCGTTTTTGAACATAATTTTGATTAGTGTAATGCTGCCCTAAATGGCAAGCCAAGCATAATTTTACTTTCTATTTCGTTCAATTCATTTACGCGTTTGTAAACGGCATTTGTATCGAAATATTTCAATGCCAACTGAATGTAGACTTCCGAATGTTTGGCCTCAGAAGCCCAAAGTCTGTGATAAAATTCTTTGAGGGAAGGTTCTTTATTCAAGTTTTCAAATACTAATTTGAAACGTTCTGCACCTCGACACTCTACAATAGAGGCTATAATAAGCCGGTCTACAAACCTTTCATCTCGCCCTGTGCGGCAAACAGCCAGTAGCTGCTCCATGTAAATATCTTTGTCAATTTCATGCACCAATTGCAAACCCCTGGCTTCCATTACTTTATATACATCTCTGAAATGTTCGAGCTCTTCAATAGCTGTTTCTATCAGCTCATTGATTATATCGGTTCTGTCAGGATATTTGGCTACGAAACTCAATGCCATTGATGATACTTTGCGTTCGCAATTGGCGTGGTCTTGCAGAAAGCTGTTGAAATCTGCCATTACAGCATCTATCCATCCTTGAGGCGTAGGTGCTATAATGTCTAATCGAAATTGCATTGTTTAATTTTTAAAAAAGTATTCAAAAGATATTTAAAATAACTCTATTCTCTCACTTCTATTCTCTAACCTCTCACCTCCAATCTTTCTCAATACTTCACTTCAAAATTCCCAAACCCTTTTAAGCTTCCCGTTTCAATCTCTACACTTTTTACTTGGGCTCTTGGCGAACCAAAATGACACCAATCTATAAATTGCAACAGTATTTCCTCTTCTGCCTCGGCTTCGATATACACAGTGCCATCAGGCAAATTTTTTGTAAAACCATCTATATTCAATTCATTGGCCTTGCTTTTGGCATAAGCCCTAAATGACACGCCCTGCACTTTCCCTTTTATTCTAATTTTGAAATGCTTTTTTTCCATTGGCATAGTGTGAGCAAAATTACAAATACAATTCAAATAAACTCTTTCAAAGTGATAAGGTGCATCGATATTTATAATGGTTGAATCTTCTTGCATGATTTGTAGCAGTAAAAGCACAATTAGTTGACATGATTAAGGGTTTAAAATAAGCAGAATTGTTTCTTAATTGGGAAATATCTATTTTTGATATAAAAATAGGCATGCACTTGAAGTTTGAGGTTGAATTGTTGCCAGAAGCTGTGGAGTTTATGGAAAATCTTGACGACAAAATAAGATTAAAAATATATTTCAATATCAAAAAGGCTTAATTTGGAAACGACCCCGAACTTCTGAAAAAATTAAATGATAATATCTGGGAATTTAGAACATTGTACAACGGAACCGCATATAGGCTTTTTTCTTTTTGAGATAAATCTAATAAAACTGAAACTTTAGTTTTAGCTACTCACGGGTTAATAAAAAAATCTCAAAAGACACCGAACAAAGAAATCGAAAAGGCAGAATCAATACGACAAGAATATTTTAGATTAAAACATAAATAATATGGAAAATCAATTAAAAACTGTTTCTATTGATACTATGATTGACAATCATATTGGAAAACGAGGTATCGATAATAGAGAGGCTTTTGAAAATGAACTAAAAATTGAACTTCTTGGTCAAGCTATAAAACAAGCTAGACAACTACGAAACTTGACACAAGAGCAATTAGGGCAATTGGTAGGTGTTCAAAAAGCACAAATTTCAAAAATAGAGCATAGCGTTACAAATGCACGATTTGAAACAATATTAAAAGTGTTCACTGCTTTGGGAGCCAAAGTAAACTTTAACGTAGAAATGTTAAAGCATAATGTAGAATTTACATAAATTTTGTACCCAAATATCCCTGATCCATGAATTTCAGACATATATTGCTTTCCATTTTAGCTGGTGCTTTGCTTTCGGCAGGCTGGTATATTTACCCTTTATTTACATTTTTTGGGTTTATACCTATATTTATTATTCAAAAAGAAATAGCTGAATCGAATCTGGTAAAGAAAAATGCCAGACTCTTTTTGTTCAGTTATATGGCATTTCTACTTTGGAATATTGGCGTAACTTGGTGGATAGTGAATAGCACTTGGGTAGGGGCTACATTGGCTTTCGTACTCAACTCACTTTTTATGGCTTTGGTAGCTTTACTTGCCAGAATCACTACTCAAAAATTCAAAAACACTTTTCCTATTTTTACTTTCCCCTTTACCTTTATTTTTTATTGGTTGGCTTTCGAATACCTGCATCTCGATTGGGATTTGTCGTGGACTTGGCTGAATTTGGGCAATTGCTTTGCAAGCGCACATTATCTAGTGCAATGGTACGAATACACTGGTGTTTCAGGCGGCACATTATGGATATTGCTAGTCAATTTGTTTGCGTACAATATTTTAAAACAGATAAATTTTCAAATTAAAAATCTCAAATACACTGCCGAAGTTGTACTGCCTGTGCTGTTGATTGCGATGCCAATCGTATTAAGTTTAATCATCTACAGCACTTATAAAGAGAATGGAATTTCTAATGAGATTGTAGTAGTGCAGCCCAATATTGATCCCTATAATGAGAAATTTCCTGGCAATGCTAATTTTATTCCTTATGAAGAGCAATTGCAGAGGCTATTAACACTTACTCGCGATAAATTAAGCAGAAATACCCGATTTGTGGCTTGGCCCGAAACCTCACTTCCTGTGGGCTATGACGAAGATTTGATAAGCGACCAAGCACACATTCGCAACATCAAATTTCTGCTCACCAACCATCCGGGTATTACTTTGATTACCGGTGGCGACACCTATAAAATATACCATTCGGAATACGACAAAACATCAACCGCCCGCTATGGCGAAGGCGTGGGCTGGTACGACTATTTCAACACCGCTTTGAAAATAGATAGAGGGTACAAAGTGGGCATTTACCACAAATCGAAGCTTGTGCCGGGTGTAGAGCAAATGCCATTTCCAAGTTTGTTAAAATGGGTAGAAAGTTTTGCGATCAACATGGGTGGTATTACAGGTTCGTTAGGAAAGCAAAAAGAAAGAACAGTGTTCTACAATGAAAAAAAGATTGGCGTTGCCCCAGTAATTTGCTATGAGTCTATTTACGGAGAGTTTGTAAGTGAATTTGTAAGGAACGGAGCAAACTACATTTTCATCATTACCAACGATGGTTGGTGGGGAAATACGCCTGGTCATACACAGCATTTGGCCTACGGAAAGCTACGGGCTATTGAAACCAGAAGAAGCATTGCTAGGGCTGCAAACACAGGAATTTCAGGGTTTATCAACCAAAAAGGAGATATTATTCTCCAAAATAAATATTGGGTGCAAGATGCCTTACGAGCCAGTTTGCTTGCCAATGATAGAATCACTTTCTATGTGAAAAATGGTGATATGATAGGCAGTTCGGCAAGATACATTTCTTTTCTTTTCTTGTTCGGGTTGATAATTTCTACTGCAATCCAGTTTTTCAAACGTAAATAATGAATTTCGAAACCGTAACCCTCCAAGTGGCAGAACTGGCAATTATTGCTGGTGATTTTATATTAAAAGAGCGTCAGAACTTCGACCCTGCAACTATCGAGCAAAAAGGGCATAGCAGCAATTTGGTTTCGTATGTAGACAAGGAAGCAGAGAAAATGTTAGTAAAAGGATTGATGAAAATCATTCCACAATCTGGTTTTATCACAGAGGAAGGCACCATTACCCAAAGAACCACCGAAGAATATTGCTGGGTGATAGATCCATTGGATGGCACTACTAACTTTTTGCATAATGTACCACAATATTCCACAAGCATAGGTTTGTTGAAGGGAGATGAACTGATAAGTGGCGTGGTGCTAGACATTACCAAACACGAATTATTCAAAGCTTGGAAAAATGGAGGAGCTTATTTGAATGAAAATGCCATACATGTATCTAAAGCTCAAAATATTAGCGAGTCGCTCATAGCCACAGGGTTTCCGTTTTACAACTTCGACAATTTGGAAAACTACCTCAAAGTATTGGTAGAGTTAATGAAAGATTGCCACGGATTGCGAAGATGTGGCTCTGCTGCACTTGATTTGGCTTGGGTGGCGGCAGGCAGGTTTGAAGGGTACTTTGAATTCAATATCAATTCATGGGATATTGCTGCAGGATGCCTAATTCTTTCCGAAGCTGGGGGCGTTACCACCAATTTCAAGGGCGAAAGCGACTATTTGTTCAATAAAAATGTGATTGCCTCAAACCTCACAATCCACAAAGAATTTCAAGAAGTTGTGCAAAGAATATGGTTTGCATAACCATTATTTATAACACTTTCAGACTACAATCTGCTTTTGTAATCGTTATAGCCAAACGATTTTACCAGTTGAAAGCTGTTATTTTCCTTCCAAATGCCAATACTTGGCAAGTTTACTCCATTAAAAGTAGTGGTTTTTACCATGGTATAATGTATCATATCTTCAAACACAATGGTTTGCCCGATTTCAATAGGCTTTTCAAAGGAATATGGGCCGATATGGTCGCCTGCAAGGCAAGTTAAGCCTCCCATTTTGTAAACGTATGAACCTTCCTCAGCAATAGTTGCTCCTGTAATTTTCGGGGTGTAAGGCATCTCGATACAATCGGGCATATGGGCAGAAATAGAGCTATCTAACACGGCTATTTCCTTGCCGCCACTTTCAATTATATCTAAAACGGTAGAAACTAAGTAGCCAGTTTGCCAAGCAAATGCCGAACCTGGTTCTAATATTATCTCCTCAATATTGGGGTATTTCGCATAAATACTTTTTACCAAATTAATTAAATGCGTGTGATCGTAACCTTCACGTGTAAGCAAATGGCCACCGCCCAAATTGAGCCATTTAATTTGCTTTAATAAATGACTGAAATTATTTTCAATGGCTTGAAAAGTGCGTTCTAATGCATAACTGTCTTTCTCACAAAGCGTATGCGAATGCAAGCCTTCGATGCCTTCGGGCAAATTGTCGCCAAATTTATCTGCGGTCATGCCCAATCTCGAACCTGGTATACAGGGGTTGTACAAATCAGTTTCTACTTCCGAAAATTCAGGATTGATGCGAATGGCTGCCGATATTTTCTTGGTATTGGCCTCTAATCTTGGCTTGAAATGTTGGTATTGCCTAATTGAGTTGAAAGTGATATGGCCTGCCAACTGCATCATTTCATCAAATTCACTCTCTAAATAAGCCACACAATAGGCATGTACTTCACCTCCAAACTCCAGTGCGGCCAACTTGGCTTCGTTGAGCGAGCTGGCAGTAGTGCCGGGTACATATTGCTTCACCAAAGGGAATGTGCTGTACATAGAAAAGCCTTTGAGGGCCAATATTATTTTGGCACCCGAGCGATTGGCTACAGATTTTATCAGTTCAAGGTTTTTGCGAAGCAATGCTTCATCAAGCAAAAAACAAGGGGAAGGAATGGTGTGGTAAGGGATTTGGCTCAATGTCGTGGCTATTTATTTTCAAAAGTAATGAGATAAACAAGGCATTTGCAAGTTAAGTTTCTATGAATCTGGTTTTCGGCATTCTATTTTCGCCAATATTTCACCAATTGCGATTGAAATTGCTTTATTTGTAGATGCTTTGAGTGCCAATGAAACGAGTAGAACAGGAATTATAAACTCAAAGGTAATGCCTTATCTTTGTAGTAGAACAAATAAATGAAGGCGGAATTACCTACGAACGCGTTTTAGAACTTTTTGCAGAAACAAACAGAAAATCTGAAGAAACTGACAAACGAATAGAAAAAATAATTAAAGAACTCGGTCGAAAGATGGCTGACCTTGGCGACACTCTAGGTCGCTTTGCAAAGGAACAGGTACGTGCCGACTTGATAAATAAATTTGACAAATGGGGCATTCCAGTACATGCCATTACTAACCATTTCACGCATCGAGATAATAAAAACGAATATGCTTACCAGGTTGATATTTTGATTTATAATTCAAAATATGTGGTCGCCATTGAAGTGAAAAACACTTTAAAAAAAGACCATGTGGACGAACATTTGGAGAGGATGACTAAAATGCAAGAGTTTCCACTTCCTGATACAAAAGGTAAAATATTATTGTCAGCAGTGGCTGGAATGATTGTAGGCGAAGGAGTAGACAAGTATGCAGAAAACAAAGGGCTTTTTGTGCTAAAGCCAAGTGGAGATACGGTTAAAATAGTAAACGATAGAAAGACATTCAAGCCTAAAGAGTGGGCGGTGATATAAGATTGCCCTCGCCTGTCTCAACATCATTGTATCGCTAAAGTATACATTTTAAACAGGTATACTATCGCCCCAGCTCAAGCCTACTTCAGGCGAAATACAATCTCAATGTGCCATTTACTAGGGTATAGCTGATTCATTACACTACAATGGCTCATCATATAAGCATGTAAAATTTACCAACTTGACTTGAGATATATATACATGCAAACTTGCTAACTGTACAAAGAATATTAACCTGCTAAATTATTGCTTACTATTGGCATTTCTCTTATTTTTAGTAACGGTTTTAATTTTATTTAATTCTAAAAGTTATTTGCCGATTATTTCAACTATCGAACCATGCCTAATTATTTAAAAATATCCTTTATCGCATTTTTTTTAGCCATTTTAGCCTTTAAGGGATATACACAATCAAGTCAAATTCAAAATTTTGCCAACACTACCCTTAGTAGCAACATCGGTGGCTTCTCTGTATACACGCCTGCCGATTATGCTACTACACAAAAGTATTACCCGCTTATGATATTCTGTCATGGGCTTGGCGAGGCCGGAGATGGTTCCTATCCCTTCACCGGAATGACACAACACGGCCCTTTGAAAGAAATAAAGTTTAACAATACTGTGGCAGGACTTAATAATCAATTTATTATAATAGCTCCTCAATACAAAGGCTACGTAGATTCGCCTGCTGGTGTAGAGAGTACCATCAATTACGCCATTAGCCATTATAGAATAAGAGGCAAGGCATTTGTTACTGGGCTTTCAATGGGTGGGGGTGTAACTTGGAATGCAGCTAGCAGCAATACCGTTTCCAAGCTGGCAGCAGCGGCTCCAATGGCTGGCTCCGTAGGTTCTACGCCTGAAAAAGCAGCCACGATTGCGGGCAACAACCTTCCAATATGGGCTTTTCACGGCACAGCAGATAATGATATTTCAGTAACGGTATCATCAGCATGGATAAATAGAATAAACACTTACACATCTACACCAAATCCACTTGCAAAGCTCACCACTTTTTTAGGTGTGGGGCACAATTGCTGGTCGGCCGTTTATGCAGGCTATGTAGATACTTTTACAGGAATGAATCTATATGAATGGATGTTGAGCCAAGATAAAAGCCCCTTCCAAACGATAGCAGGAGTAGCCAACTTGGGCAATAAAATGATAAGTGAAGTGTTTAATGTGGGCTTTTCAGCGAGTTCGGGACTTGTGGTTTCGTATAAGATTAAAACCAATCCTTCTGTAGGAGTAATAGCCACGCTCACGGGCAATAATGTGAGCTGTGTAGGCATTGGCGTAGTTACAATTACCGCATTTCAAGAGGGAAGTAGCGAGTTTCGGGCTGCAAATGAGGTAAATTACATATTTAATATAGGCCATTATATTGGCACATTAAGCGGCTTGCCTGCTGCCAATCAACCAATAGTCTACGGGGAATTGCCCCTTTCAATATCGGGTGGCAATGGTACTTTTCCTCTTAAATTGATGGCTAAAACACAACCCAATGGGAGAGTAGTATCTATTTCAGGTACTACGATTTATACTTTGGGCGTAGGGAATGTTACCGTAATTGGAATAATCAACAACCAGACTACCACTAGTACATTTAAAATCGTTCCGAGACCACTTACTGTGACGGCTCATAATTTTTCAAGAAATTATGGCACTTCAAATCCAATTTTTACGAGTTCTGTATTAGGGTTGGTGAATGGAGATGCGGTAGCTGTTGCCTATTTCACTTTGGCAAGCAGCGTTTCGGGTATAGGCATTTATGTTATTATTCCTTCGGTAACTGGTTCGAGCTTAATCAATTACGAGTTAATAACGGATACAGGTACATTGCTGGTGAAGCCATCGCCATTAAATATTAGTGTAGGCAATGCCTATAAAGTATATGGTGCGGAAAATCCAAGTTTTTCAAGCACAATTGCAGGTTTATTAAATGGAGATGCGGTAGCTGTTACCTATTTCACTTTGGCAAGCAGCGTTTCGGGTACAGGCAATTATGTTATTATTCCTTCGGTAACTGGTTCGAGCTTAATCAATTACGAGCTAATAACGGATACAGGTACATTGCTGGTGAAGCCATCGCCATTAAATATTAGTGTAGGCAATGCCTATAAAGTATATGGAGCGGAAAATCCAAGTTTTTCAAGCACAATTGCAGGTTTGGTGAATGCAGATACTTTGCACATTGAGTACCAAACTTCTGCTAGCCCTATTTCAAGCTCAGGAATATACCCGATTACAATAAGCATTGCAGGTGTTGCAATTTCTAACTACAATGTTTCTATAGCAGGTGGAAGTATGTATATTTCAAAAGCCCTACTTACGGTTGTGGCTTTCAATCAAGTAAAGTACGCTTCTGAATATCCTTTCGCCCCCTTTTTATATAGTATTACTGGCTTTGTGTATAGCGATACCGAATCGAGTTTTACAAATCCTATCCAAATTTCTAGTACGGCCAATGCAGAAGCTGCACCAGGCTTTTACCCTATTGATATGGGCGGTGTAAGTTCAACAAACTATGATTTTAGCTTCAAAAATGGCGTATTAACTATTCTTAAGCCCATTGAACCGCCTGTTGTACTTGTTCCTATTGTGAATAAAATATTAGTATTTGATTCGTTTAAGCCCAATACCAACATCACTTTAGTTGGCCAAAATTTGGCATCTGTTACAAACGTATGTTTTTCTACTGAATTTGAAGCTATAGTTTGTGTACACCCACAAATATCAAATTCTATTATGATTGAGGTAAAATCACCTGTAGGAGCAAAATACGGTACCATTACATTGCTCGGCACCTTTGGAGTAGAGAGAATAAATATGGATATAACAATTACTGCCAATGAATCAACCCCAGTAAAAGACTTTAAAATATACCCAAACCCTTCACAAGGCAAATTTTATGTAGAGACTTCCGCTAGGGGCGAACTCGACATAGTTTCATTGCTAGGCAAAAAGCTGTTGAGCTACAAAGTAAATGGCAACACTTCATTTGCCATAGATGAGAAAGGCATTTACTTGCTGGTTTTCAAATCAGCTCAATATAGCCTCACAAAGTTAATAATGGTGGAGTAATGCCTTTGTGGCATAATTTTTTTAAGTATATGACTGAACTAAACACACCATATTTTTATGAAAAACTATTTATTAATTTTATCAGCTATTTTCATTTCTACCATTGCTCATTCAATTGCTCAAGGCAAAACCACTGAAAAAGGTGCATTTTCGATTGGTTTAAAAGGCGGAGCCAATTTCTCTACACTTAATGCAAACCCAGAAGGCGATATTGTGGGCGGAGCCGTGCGGTGGGAAGATGTAGATAAAACTATGTCTACAAATTTCAATGCGGGCATAATTTTAAATTATGCGGTAAACAGTATATTTTCTTTACAGCCAGAATTGTTGTATTCGAGAACGGGAGTAAAATACGATTACAACAACGGTGGATACGTAGCACATATTACCGATCAATTCAATTACATTCAAGTGCCCTTACTCGCCAAATTTTCTTTTGGGAGTGATGATGTAAAGTTTAATATTCACGCAGGGCCTTATTTTAGCTTTGCTACAGGAGGTACACGTAAGGCAGATTATTCATGGAATGTATTTGGAGCAAATATCACCGACAATCAAACGTATAATCTTGAAGTAAAAAAAGGAGGCATTCAGGGAACAGATATAGGAGCTGCAGTTGGTATAGGGGTAGGTTTTGCCGCGGGTCCTGGAAGTATATTTGTTGAGGGCAGGTATAATTACGGCTTCTCAAATGTGTATAATAAAGATAATAACACTAATTCATCTTCCGGTGATAATAACAATCTTTTTGAGGGCTTGTATCCAGATAATACCCTTACAAACGGAGTAATAAACCTCAATTTGGGTTATCTGATTGCCATTGGAAAATAGAGAGTAAAAAATTCCCTGAGGGCAACCAACAACCCACCTTCAGGGAAGTTTTTTAAAAAACACCCAATAACTCAGCTAAAGGAATAGTAGCAAAACCAGTACAATAGTCAGACATCGCATAAGGAATAATCAAATCTTTGCCGCTTACTATGCAGCCACAAGAATACACAACATTGGGTACATAACCTTCCCGTTCGTTTTCAATCGGGCAGAGTATAGGGTCTTTTATTCTACCTATCACTTTAGTAGGGTCGTCCAGATCGAGTAGGAAAGCCCCTAGGCAATATTTCCGCATCGGACCTACGCCATGGGTAATCACTAGCCAACCTTTTTCGGTTTCTATGGGCGATCCGCAATTGCCAATTTGAATCAATTCCCACGGATTTTCAGGAGCCAACAAAAGTTGCTTTTCACGCCAAAAGTGGATATGATCGGAAAACATGATGAAAAGATTCTCATTGTCCTGGCGTGAAAGCATCACATATTTTTCATTTATTTTCCTTGGAAATAATGCCATGCCTTTGTTGTATACTTCATCCCCATTCAAAGTATTGATTTTGAAATGTAAAAAATCTTTGGTTTCCAGCAATTGGGGGAATATCATACGCCCATTGTAGGCTGTATAAGTAGCATAGTAGGTGAGCACACCTGCCTCGTCTGAAAAGGCTACAAAGCGGGCGTCTTCTATGCCATTGCGTTCATTGGGGGCATAAGGGAATATCACACGCTCAGAAAGCTCTACTTCCGGATGGTACAAAACTTCATAATTGGATTGGGCTAGCTCAATCAGAGCTATGGCTGTCCGTTTTGATTCTGCATCGTTTGCATTGCCCCCAGAGTTCAAATAAAACTCAGTTTTATTTATCAAGTCGGAAAGGGAAAAATCTCCAGGAAAATCGGAAAATATTTGTTCAGAGAAGCTGTTGGCTATATTCAATTCATGTGATTTTGTAGCAAACAACTGCTTTTCGTACCATTGGTTGGGGTAGGCATCGGGTGCAGTCACAAACTTTGAGCACGCATCGAGGCTTATGTTATTGTCTTTGTCTAGCACACCTGAGCGGAAAGTAATAGACGATATATGCCCTTCCCCAGTAGCTCGTAGACTCAAAATAAATCTTTTGCTGCCGGCTGCGAGGCCAGTCTGGTCGTAATGCCAAACGATAGAAGGGTTGAAGAGAGCCGAAGCTTCTAAAGTATATTCATGGGTAAAATATGCACCGGTTAATAGCTGGCGGTTGTAGCTTATGTTTTTATCTGTTTTGTATTGAAATATAATCTCCATACATCGTTTGATAAAAAACTGCTCCATTTTCAAATGCCTGTGGCCGAAATCTTCGATTACATGTTTCAATACTACTTCAACTTCCGATTCAGGAAGCTGATTTATCATAGCCAGTATTCTTAGTATTTTTTTTTCATCTCCAGGAATAAAAGGTCGAAACAGAACCCTATTTACATTGGGATATAAAACCGTGGCAGATCTTTTGAGATTTATAGAAGTTTTCAAGCAATTGTGAATAAAGAATGAAGTTGAAAGATTAAAACTATTATTACGCCCAGATAGCTACATTTTTGGTGTTTCAACCTCACTCCAACCCCTCTCCAAAAAGGAGGGAGCTTTTTAAGCGGATTTATGGCTATCTTAGTTTTATTATAAAACCATTATTACGCAATGGGTAAAAATCAAACTGAATTATATTTTAAATAAAACTATTTGTATTTAGCTATGGTACATTTTGCCTGATTTTTTGCAATTATTTCAAGCTACTAATTTCTCAACTCCATCAAAAAAGGAGTGTTTCAGGCTGGCTGCTATGTTAAGACCAGGATTATGCGATGATATTTTTTTCATTTCAGTGAGTGCCGAAAGGAACACAATTGTGGATTCAGCACCTTGATTCAGATTTGCCCTATCTACATGCAAACCATCGCAGCAACCACCCGAAGATGGGCTGTACAAAGGTACACCAGCTACGTTTTTACCCATAAACCAACTAAATGCAAGTTCGGCTTCGGTTATCCATTCTTGGGAGTTAGTAAGCTGATAAGCCGCAATACAAGCAGAAACCATGGCGGAAGCCTCTATAGGTTGCTGGTCGAAATAGGCTCTTTCTCCATTTTTTCTATAAAAGCCATTCGAACCTATGGGTTGGAAATACCCATGCTCTGCAGTCTGCACCTGTTTCAGCCATTGCAAAGCCTTCACGCCTACAGTTCTGCACTCTTCTCTTTTACTCACCAACATGGCTTGGCAAAGGCGGGCATTGTCGTAGGATAGTATTTCTTCAAACCATTGCCAATTGCTGGCGGAAGCTCTATTGAAAATATCCATCATTTTGTTTTCAAGTATTAGTGCGTAGCGGGCTACAAATTGATCGCCAGAGAAAAATGTGAGATACTTATTGATGCCTAGCAGACTGTAAGCCCAAGCCCGAGGCGAGGTCATTTCGGCTACATTTGGCAGTGCTTTCTCAAATAAATCTAATGCCCATTGCTGAATTTGTAAATTTACCTTGCCAGCCACCACCGACCCCAAAGCCCAAAGCGTGCGACCATGGCAGTCTTCAGAGCATGAGGTGTCGAGCCACGAACGCTCTAGCGACATAAAATTGTGAAAGCCATTGGTTTTCTCTATAAACGCGTGGTTGATAAACGCGATATAGGTGTCTGTCAGTTCATTGGTTTCCGTTGCGAAGTTTGGTCTCAATTCCATGATCAAGGCCAAGGCTCTTACATTATCGTCTGTGCAATAGCCATCTGCATAGTTGGGAAAGCAATACCTGGCGTGTTGAAATATGCCTGTTTTGTCAGAAAGACGAAAAAGCTGGTCAAGTTTTATGGATGGAAATCCATCGCTATCCAAATAGTTTTCTTTTTGGTTCCATGTGTGTACTTCATTGAAATCTAATTGAATCATTCTGGCTTCCGACAATACTATTTCATAGGCAATCACCACCTTTTCCCAAGTCATTTCTCTGCCTTTCAAATATGCTTTCTTTCTTAGGAGGTTTCTTTTGTCATCATTACCAAATAAATCTATGATAGCACTAGCCATACCATTCGCATCATCAAAGGGGGTAAGTACGCCACAATTATCTGCTAGCAACTCTTCTGCATACCAATAAGGAGTAGAAATAATGGCCTTGCCACAACCCAAGGCGTAGGCCAATGTGCCGGAAGTAATTTGTGTGGGGTTGAGGTATGGCGTAATATAAATATCTGCTGCCCCGATGAACTCCATCAGTTCTTTTTTAGATACAAACTGATTGTAGAAATGTATATGTTTTTCCACTCCCAACTTTGTGGCCAATGCAACGAGGCTTTCCCTGTATGCTTCGCCATGTTCGCGTAGCAAATGCGGGTGTGTAGCACCCACAATCATATAATTAATATTAGGTACAGATTTAATTACTTCAGGCAATATTGAAATTAAAGTTTCTATGCCTTTATTTGGAGATAATAGGCCGAACGTAAGCAATGTTTTGCACTGAGAAAATCCAAAAATATCTTTGTAAAAATGGGCATCAACAAATGGAATATCTGGAATGCCGTGGGCTATTACTTCAATCTTTTCCGCAGGTGCATTGTACACATCAAGGAGAAAGGTTCGCCCTTTTTCAGACATCACTACCACTTTGGCCGAATATGCAATGATTTGCTTCATCACATGGTATTGATCGGGACTGGGCTTGTCCAGCACGGTATGCAAGGTGGTAACAACGGGCATTTTTAATTCCCGCAACAATTGCACAATGTGTTCGCCTGCCTTGCCTCCATATATGCCATATTCATGTTGCAGGCACACTATTTCTACTTGCTGGCTATTCAGAAAATAGGCCACATCTTTATACTCCTCAATGGCATGTTGGTAAAAAGTAAACCGCACCTCAGGAGGATAATCGTAGCCCGACTTTACATCGTTTACACTTACCACAAAGCTACCTGTATCCCTAAATTGTAAGGCGAACGACTGATACAGATCGAAGGTAAAGGTGGCAATACCACATCTGCGTGGCAAATAATCGCCTATAAAGACTACTTTCCCAGGATGCGCATGGGTAGTAAATATTTCTTGAATGGATTTCATAGTTAGCTGTTTAGCTGTGAGAAAAAAGTGGAGAATGTGAAAGGGAAATCATCCTTATTTTTTTAAAGCTACAAATAAATAGTTCAGGAATTAAAATTTATTTGGGGAATGTGGAAAAGATGTAAATAATAGATTGGTCTCATTCAATAAACTGATGTTGAGGATCTGCTAATTTATTTTGGAGATGGAAATTTGAAAAAAAGCGATAGATGTGCTGATTGGAAAAGTGTTAATAAATATTCCAAGTAAAACTATCGTTGCTATTTCTAATATTCGTATTACTCCTAAAACTTGATTTACTGATTAGCTGACATGTTTATTTTCAATAATGTTTTTTAAATTAAGTCGTTACTGCTCATCTTTACCAAATCGTAACTTAACATTTATCATAAACTTCTAATGCTCAATTTATCAGACAATGAAGAAACTGAACGAACGATAGATCTCAATCGGCTTTATTCAATTAAGTTGGTTAATGCTGCCAAGAGCAGCAAACTCATTGTGCGTTGGCTTTACGGAATTGTGTTTGCTTTCTTTCTTGCCATGTTTATTCCCTGGCAGCAAAATATTGACGGTTCGGGCGTAGTTACCGCATTTAATCCGCAAGAGCGTCCACAAACCATTCAGACTCTAATTGCAGGGAAAATCGACAAATGGCATGTACAAGAAGGTCAGTTTGTAAAAAAAGGCGATACCATTCTCACCATTTCAGAAATAAAAGACAAATACCTCGACCCAAGAATGATTGAGCGGCTCGACAACCAAATCAAATCAAAAGAGAGTTCCATAAAATCGAAATACAATAAGGTAAATGCCCTCGACAATCAATTGATAGCTCTAAGAAGCCAATTGACTTACAGCATTTCTAAGGCTAAAAATAAAGTTCAGCAAAGTAAAATGTATGTGTTGATAGATAGTGTAGAGCTGGTAGCCGCCAATGCCGACAATGAAATTGCCCGCAATCAATACGAGCGACAACAAAAGCTTTTCGACCAAGGATTAGTCTCGCTCACTAATTTAGAACAAAGAAATCTAAAGTTTCAACAGACAAATGCTAAATTCATAGGGGCTTTAAATAAATTTAGCGCTACTAAAAATGATCAGCTAAATGCCGAAATTGAGCTTTATTCATTGAAAGCCGAGTATGCCGATAAATTTGCCAAAAATGAAAGTGACAAAAGCGGTATTCAGTCTGATGCTTTCGATGCCGAAGCTTCGCTTTTCAAACAAAAAATTGAACTCTCCAACATGGAGCTTCGCAACAATTTGTATATAATACGAGCCCCTCAAGACGGCTATGTAGTAAAAGCCCAAAAACAAGGCTTGGGCGAAACGGTGAAAGAGGGCGAAGAAATTATCACCATTATGCCAAACAATCCACACTTGGCAGTAGAGCTCTATATCAAACCCATTGATTTGCCACTTATGTATATAGGCTGCCCTGTTAGGTTGCAATTCGATGGTTGGCCCGCAATTGTATTTGCCGGCTGGCCGGGGGCCTCTGTAGGCACATTCGGTGGGGAAATAAAAGTGATCGATTATATAAACAGCAGCAATGGCAAATTTAGAGTGTTGGTAATTGCTGATAGTTCGGGTACACCTTGGCCTACACAGCTGAGAATGGGAACAGGGGCAATGGGCTGGGGAATGCTCAATATCGTAATGCTAGGCTACGAAATTTGGCGTCAATTCAATGGATTTCCTCCTCAATTTATTTCTGATTTGAACGAGAAGAAAAAATCTAAATCTAAAATGAAAACCAAAGCCAAAACCAAGCTCATGACAGAGGATGATGAATAAGCACTTATACACGCTTCCATTTAGTTCAAATCGTATAGTGTCCACATTAATTATTGCTATCGGATTCGGTTCGCAAGTATGCTATGCCCAAGCCAATGATAGCATTGTGGTGCTGAAATTAGAGGCTGTTTTTAGGAGTATGTTGCTGTACCATCCGGTGGTAAAACAAGCTAAATTGCTCACAGAGCAAGCTAAGCAAGAATTGTTGATAGCTAGAGGTACTGGATTTGACCCTAAAATTCAATCTACACTCGATTATAAATCGTTTGATGGCAAAGAGTATTTCAGTATTTGGCAAAATGCACTTAAAATTCCTACTTGGTTTGGTGCAGATTTTAAAGTTGGTTATGATGAAATGTACGGTACATATCTCAATCCTCAAAATTATATTCCCAGCAATGGACTAAGCTATGTGGGCGTTTCCGTTCCCATTGGGCAAGGTTTGATAATGGATCAACGAAGGGCAGTATTGCGGCAAGCCCAAGCATTTCAGCAAATAAATGAGGCAGAAAAAATCAAGACAATCAATAAAATAAGTTTCGAGGTCGCCAAAGATTATTGGGAATGGTATTTTCGTTACCAACGCTACCAAAATTTGGAAATGGGCATAGATCTAGCCACCAAACGCTACGAATTTGTAAAAAGCAGAGCTAAAGTAGGTGAGGAAGCCACCATAGATACCACTGAGGCCTTAGTATTGCTGCAAACGCGAAGTGTAACTTATAGCCAAGCCGAAATGGAATTGCAGAATGCAGCTCTGCAACTTTCCAACCATACTTGGGGTGAAAATGATACGCCTTTAGAGATAGATTCTAACACTCGCCCTGAAATTTTTATACTGTCTATAAATAAAATTACAAAAGAAACCCTTGAAGAATTAGTTGCCAATGCCAAAATAAATCACCCTGAAATCACAAAAATTAATTTTAAACTGAAGCAACTTGAAATTGAAAGAAGGCTATCAGTAGAAAATTTAAAACCTACCATCAACCTCAATTATAACGTTTTGAGCCGCGGGAAATTTCAGAATTTCGAATCTGGCAGCAGTTATTTCCAGAACAATGCCAAGTATGGCTTCGATATTAGTATGCCTTTATTCCTAAGAAAAGAAAGGGGAAAACTATTACTTACTAAAGCCAAAATAAAGCAGACAAACTTTGAACGTAGCTATACCGCAAGGCAAATTCAAAATGAAATATTTAAATATTATAATGAATTGGTAAATACTGAAAAGCTGATAGATACCCAAAAAAATTTGGTAAATAACTATGTAAGGCTGCGAGATGGGGAGCTTGAAAAATTCAACAACGGTGAAAGTTCTCTATTTTTGGTAAATAGCCGCGAAACAAACCTGATAGATACCCAAGTAAAATTAGCGGAAATGGAGGCCAAATACGAAAAGGCAAAAGCTGGATTGTATTGGGCAGCAGGAAAAACGGAGTTTTAATAATGACTAATATGTAAATAACAACGAGCTATAATTATTATTTCTATGTATTGATCTGTTATTCTAATATTGTAGAATGACGATTCACGTTTGTGAGTTTGGTACTCAGCTTACTAATTAATAATTATTAATCACTAATCATAGTAAAGTGCAAAACGTAACCCTAATAAACAACCTTATTGAGAAATATGCAGAGCTTTCGCATATCAAGCTCAACCATTTTGATTTGCTTAGCGACAAAGGCAGATATATGTCTGAGCAATACGATACACTTGATTTTTTCTTTTCCAGGCTGTATGATACTGGCAATTATGCCCATTTTGTATTCACCAACAACAGTCTAGCTCCTGCCAAGTTTCAACACTTTCTAAAGAGTTTATCATTTCCTATTATCGCTTTCAGAAAAAAAGATAAGCTTTCTCCCGTAATTCTTTATCGTAATAAATACTTATTTATGGTGAGTTTTGATGGGGAAACTATGAGCGAACCCATAAAAATAGCCGAATCCGATATTTTATCCGAGCTTCACACTGTAGCCCAACTCAATTCCAAATACGATTACAACTATGGCCAAAAGCATGTAGAAACCAATAAAGACGTAGGAAGCGATCTTTTTTTTATTACTGGTATTCCTATTTTTGAAAAAAAGAAAGAAGATAAAGAAGAGCATATTTCGCCCATTGGCAGGCTTTTCAGGCTTATGAAATCCGAGCGTAGAGAAATAAAATATATCTATTTCTTTGCGGTTTTGGTAGGTTTAGTTAATCTGGCATTGCCATTGGGTATACAATCTATTATTAGTTTAATTTCTGGAGGAATGCTTATGGAAAGCATAATAGTGCTTACAATCGGTATTACTGCCGCTACAGGCTTTGCAGGTTATATACAGATTTTGCAACTATCGTATGTGGAAGTATTACAGCAAAGGGTGTTTGCAAAAGCGGCTTATGAATTCAGCTACCGCATTCCCAAAATTAAACTCGAAGCCATAAGTAAAGAATACGGCCCGGAGTTGGTAAACCGATTTTTCGATGTACTCAATATTCAGAAATCACTTCCTAAGTTCCTAATCGATATTACTTCTGCCTTGTTGCAAATACTTTTTGGACTCATATTGCTTTCATTTTACCACCAGTTTTTCATCTTTTTTGGTTTTTTGCTGGTTGTCATCATCATAATTATCATTTATTTTTCAGGATCGAAAGGCTTATCATCTAGCATTACTGAAAGCAAATACAAATATAAAGTAGCCTATTGGCTTGAAGAATTGGCACGTAATATGACTACTTTCAAGCTGGCAGGCTACACCAACCTTACAATCGACAAAACCGATCATTATTTGTCCAACTACATCATAGCCAGGCAAAAACATTTCAAAGTTTTGATGACTCAATATGTGTCTATTATTGCTTTTAAAACTTTTATCACAGGAAGCCTGCTGGTATTAGGCGGGTTACTTGTATTTCAAAATCAAATTAATATTGGGCAATTTATTGCAGCCGAATTAATAATTGTATTGATAATCTCTTCAGTGGAGAAGCTTATTAACACATTAGATATTGTTTATGATTTGCTTACTGGTCTCGACAAAGTTGGTCACGTTACCGATTTGCCACTTGAAGATCCTAAGGGCATTTCACTCAACAACATCGCCAACCATGAAGATTTTACACTTGAGCTCAAAGGATTGTCTTATAAATTTGATGGGTCAGAAAAACAAGTATTGCACAACATCAATTTTACATTGAAAGCTGGAGAAAAGATATGTATTGCGGGGCAAAATAATTCTGGCAAAACTACACTTATCAAAATAATTACAGGGCTATATCACCAATACCAAGGGCAATTCAGCTACAATAAGATGCCTATGCGCGATATTAACATTTACAGCTATCGCGATACCATTGGCGAAAACATATCGCACGATGAAATATTTGAAGGTACGATTGAAGAAAATATCACTGTGGGTAAAGGTGACATTACGCTCGAAAACATGATGTGGGCGATAGAAAAAGTAGGGCTTTCGGAATTTTTGTTACAACAACCTCATGGTCTTCGCACAAAGCTTGTAGGTGGTGGCAACGGCTTGGCGAGCAACATCCGCCAAAAATTTATATTGGCACGCAGTATTGCTGAAAAGCCCAAATTGCTGGTAATGGACGATGAATTTTTCACCGAGCCCAATGAAAAAATTGCAGTGATAGATTTGCTTTTTAAAAAAGAAAATGCTTGGTCGCTGGTGATGGTAACTAACGATGTGCTGTCGCTTTCTAAAGCAGATAAGGTGCTGTTTTTAGAAAAAGGTACTATACGCAAGCAAGGCACTTTTATTGAATTGATGGAAGATAAGCATTTTGCGGAATTGATCGTGGGGATGTAGTTAGGGGAGCTTTATAAGTTTTAAATCTAATTCCGGAATTGAAAGCACATGTTGAGTAGGCATTTTGCCTCTTTTTATTTGATTGGTAATAGCTTGTGTAATTTTAAAATTTAATATTATAGCATACTGGGTAATAGTACACCATTCGCTTAGATCGTAACCTTGGTTACAGATGCTCATTACAGATGAATTCATTCTAAGTTTGTATGATTTTAGGCTTCAAGAAGTATATGATATTGCTTTTCATTTTTTTCATTTAGCCATTTCAAAACCAATTTACGGTCTTCATCTTTTACTATCTTAGGCAAAAGAATTTCAATTTCATTTGTCATAGATGTTGATTTTTCACCATCCAATCTCATGTAGGCTTTATTTCTATCTATCAATACTTTCTTTATTTTTGTAAAACAGTCATAATTGTCAATTTTAAATTGATAGTTAGATGAAATGCTATTTTGAGTTGAAAAAAGCAGCTTCAATGGCATTAATTTCTTGGTCTTTTTGGTTAGGCCAGTCAAGTTCTTTGTCAATTTCCTCTTGTGTATGTTTAGGAATTTTATTTTCAGGTCAAGCATCTTTAGTTTGTCAGCATATAGTAATCGAAGATCATTTATTATTTTGCTCGTTTCCAATGATTGAAGCTTATATTGATTCTGCTTTATAAGGTATAATATGTATTGTAAACCAACAAATTATATTTCCTAAATAGTCGGGTATAGTTTTCTTTAGTGAAAGGATAGCAATACTACCCACGTTTATAAGCATTATCCAATTTGGAAATGTAGACAAGATTTTAAAGATACTTGCCAATATTTCTATATTCGGTTAGTTTTGTTCCAATTAACTAACTTCATAGAAATGAAAACAATCAAAGGTCCTGCCATATTTTTAGCCCAGTTCATGGGCGATTCTGCTTCGTTTAACTCACTTGAAGGAATATGCAAATACATGGCTGGTTTGGGCTACAAAGGTGTGCAAATTCCTACTTGGGACAACCGTTGCATAGATTTGCAAAAAGCAGCCGAGAGCAAAACCTATTGCGATGAACTCAAAGCTAAAGTACAATCTTATGGCTTAGAAATCACCGAACTTTCCTCACATCTACAAGGGCAATTGGTGGCTGTGCATCCAGCTTACAATGAAATGTTTGATGGTTTTGCTCCCGCAAATTTAAGAGGAAATTATGCTGCACGCACCCAGTGGGCTATTCAGCAGCTAAAGTGGGCTGCCAAAGCGAGCCAACATTTGGGAATAGATGTCCATGCCACTTTTTCGGGTGCTTTGCTATGGCATACTATTTACCCTTGGCCACAACGCCCTGCCGGATTGGTGCAAACGGGTTTTGCAGCACTTGCCGAACGTTGGTTGCCCATTTTAAATTATTTTGATGAATGTGGGGTAGATGTTTGCTATGAAATTCACCCTGGTGAAGATTTGCATGATGGTATTACCTTCGAGCGATTTCTTCAAGCTACGGGCAATCATAAGCGTGTAAATATACTCTATGACCCTAGTCATTTTGTGCTGCAGCAGCTTGATTACCTCCAATATATCGATATTTACCACCAGTATATCAAAATGTTTCATGTGAAAGATGCCGAGTTCAACCCTACTGGGAAATCGGGCGTGTATGGCGGTTTTCAAGATTGGATCGACCGCCCTGGTCGTTTTCGATCACTGGGCGATGGCGAAGTAGATTTCAAATCTATTTTTACTAAGCTATCGCAATACAATTATACAGGCTGGGCTGTAGTAGAGTGGGAATGCTGCATTAAGCATCCAGAGCAAGGAGCAGTAGAAGGGGCACCTTTTGTGGCCGACCATATTATTAGGGTTACCGATAAAGCATTTGACGATTTTGCCAATGTAGGTGCTGATCAGAAATTAAACCGCAAAATATTGGGCATTAGTTAATACTGCCAAATGTTTGCTTAAATTTTCAAAATTCTAAAGTATTATTCAAGTGGGCAATACCATTTCACGTTGTCTTGTTCTGAAATAGGTTTACACAAATCAAGTGTAAAATATGGAAGAAAAAGGAGTTGTTTTTGGGGTTCGCAGATATAGTGAAGAACTCAAGCATTTGATATGTAATGAGCATATTGAAGGGGGTTCAACCTTATCTGAACTTACAAGGAAGTACAAATTAAGCAGCCATTACTCAATCTATGAGTGGCTTAGAAAGTATAATTATTTACCTTCTAGCGATAGATATAAGCCCAATATTGTAGAAATTGGCATTGAAAACTACCAACAACTACATCCCATGCCTTTGCCCCAAAGTGAACCCTTGACTGCATCAGAGTCTGATTCTTCAAGTGAAAACAGCGAAATTAAGCGCCTTAAAAAAGAGCTGTTAGAGGCTCAAATGAAAGCCGAAGCCTACCAGCGCGTGATAGAAATCGCAGAACAGGAGCTAAAAATACCCATCAGAAAAAAGTACAATACCAAGTAATCCATGAGATGAAAGACAGATATCGCCCTATTGGGCTATTGCATATTTGTCGGTTATTTGGTCTTACCCGCCAAGCCTATTACCAATATTTTAGGGAGCAGCAGCGTACAGAAATGCTGTTTGAAATGATAATAAAGCAGGTTTTGAAGATTAGAAAAGATCATAAAGCTATGGATACCCGCAAATTGTGTACAAAACTACAGCCCTTTCTTTTATAGCATCAAATCAAAATAGGCAGAAATGCACTCTTTGATTTATTGGCCGATTATAAGCTTTTAGCCAGGAAACATAATCGCAAAATCAGTACAACGATGAGCTACCATCGTTTTCATAAATGGCCCAATTTAATAAAACACTTCGTTCTTACAGCGCCTAATCAACTGTATGTGAGCGATATAACCTATTGGAAAATTGCTACTAGCCATGTGTACATTAGCTTGGTTACAGATGCTTATTCGCATAAAGTAGTAGGTTATCATGTAGCAGACACCTTGGAAGCGATTGAGAGTAAACGTGCTTTAGAGATGGCATTGAAAGACCTTTCAAAAGAGCAAATGCAAACACTCATCCACCACTCTGACCGTGGCATTCAATATTGCAGTGTCGAATGTAAAGTTATTGCAGAATAATGGCATACAAATCAGCATGACTGAAACCAGCGGGCCTACCGACAATGCCATTGCAGAACGCATGAATGGCATATTGAAAGAGGAGTATTTGAATTATTAACATGTGGAAAACCTCTCACAGGCCCAAGAAAAGTTGAGCATTGCCATACAACTTTACAATCAAGAACGTCCACACATCGGTATTGGCAATCTAGTACCCGATCGAGTGCATGAGTGCAACATACAAAGTGAAAAGCAATGGAAAAATTATTATCAAATCAAGAAAGGAGAAGGTCATGGATTAGGTTTTCCTAGGCATTGCAGAATACGTACTAAGTAAAAATCCGAGGCAAGCTGTAAAGCTCACATCGGATCAGTACGTTATCTGACTGGATTAATCCTGACAAGTTGCTCCTCAGCAGCGCCCATTTCTGCTTTATCCAGTGCATCAAATGTAAAGCGTTTTTAGGATTAAAATTAAGTGTAAATTTGTAGCAGGATTATCAATCAAACTGTAAACTTTTTTTAGGACGAGACAAACCTATCACTATCTTCTAAATACGCCATTTGTCTCTCTTTTTACTCTTAAAAGTAAGCTTTTTTATCCTTTTTTACTAACCGTTATTTACCTATTTTTGATGAATTAGTTTGTGAGTTTTTTCACAACTTGTCCCGATTTTTTCGGGAGTCTGCCATTGGTGGCAAGTGCAACGCAGAACTAAAAAAACAGACAAAAAATGCAAGACTTACTATTTGACTTTATATCAAAATACGTTTCTCTAACATCAGATGAGAAGAACGCAATACTTTCGTTAGACATATTCCGCTCTGTTAATAAGGGGACTATTTTACTCAGAGAAGGACAGAAATCGAAGGACGACTATTTTGTTTTAAAAGGGTGCATACGGAAATATTACATCATAAATGGTGAAGAAAAAACTACCGCCTTTTTTA
>CAZMFZ010000021.1:0-38649 GCA_964565665.1 uncultured Bifidobacteriaceae bacterium
CTGTAGCCATAGTTACTGGCAATCAACCTCGAATATTTGTGAGTACAACTGGTGGAATTGGGATTGGTACAAATATTCCAAAAGGACTTTTTCACACCTACGAAACTAATGGCAGCAATATAATATTTGGTCAATCCGGAATTTCAGATTCTAGATTACAAATTGATTACATGACTTCAGGATTAGCAGGGCAAGGAGCTAATGAGGGTACTTCGAAAGGCTGGAAATGGGATGTGTTTGGTAATTCCCATTCCATTACCGCATATCAAAATGACATACGGTTGCGATTCTATAATGGCACTGCATCTAACGATGTGTTGTTTATTGATAATTCTGGTAAAATTGGCGTTAACATGAATAATGATCAACCTGTTTCTACTTTGCAAGTAAATGGAGATGTAGGCTTGGGAGATGGGAGTATTACTACCGAATCTAATGTTGTGATTTGGTTAAGAAACGGTTCAGGTTCAAATTATACTTCAGGCACTATTGTGGTAGCTGGCGGAGGCGATAATAGTTTTACAGCAACCAATACACCTTCTAATAATGCTGTGATTGGTGTATTGCCTGAACCTTGTGCTGCTGGTGCAAATTGCAAAGTAGCCATAAGTGGTATTGTAAGAGTAAAGAACACAGGAGGAGCTAGTATAGTTGGGCAGCATGTTGTTACTTCAGCTACTAGTGAAGCTGCTACAGGCACGCCAAGCCCCAGCGTAGGCGCAAGTATAGGAATTTGGCTTGAAAGCGTGGGTGGTGGAAGTGAAGGAAGGGTATTGTTGAGGTAAAAAAAAATTGACATACTTTGAAATTATAAATAATGCGAATAAACATGAAAATCAAATACCATAAAAAAGCTTGCAACTTGTTTATAAGCGTTATTCGACATTTATAATGTCGAATTCAGATAAAAAGGATTTGAAAACAGCTATTCGACATTTATAATGTCGAATTCAGATAAAAAGGATTTGAAAACAGCTATTCGACATTTATAATGTCGAATTCAGATAAAAAGGATTTGAAATCCCCCTTATTTGGCTTCAGGATTACAAATCCAGAAAAGTGATATTTCAGTTGTGAAATCGGTGATTTCACAACTGAAATCGGAAATGGGCGTGCGTGAAACGAAAATATTTTTCTTGTATATAGCAGAGTGAAAATGGACAAGAGCGTGTTAAATTATGACATTACTAATCTAGTTAAGCAACATACCTGTGTTAACCATTTAGCAAGTTGGTTTGAAGCGCCTGCAAACTTAAGAAAGATTCATTTGTTTTTAAAGACATTTTATTTTTTTGTGTTTTTTTGCAGCGGTGCAGCCTTTTCGCAACCCAATAAAACAACCAAAGCAGCCCCCAACTCCATTGGCACAGCTGGCAATCAGGCAAAAGTAGGCAATGTTACCTATATGTGGAGTGTAGGTGAAGTGATAATATTTACGGGCGACAATCAACCCGGCTATTTTACCCAAGGTTTTCACCAGCCTATGATGTGTAAAGCCATTCCAAGCGTATCTGCATTCAATCAAACCTCCTGTCTGCTCCCCTACACCCTTACCGTAACTGCCGGCTTCGACAGATACAGTTGGAAAATAGGCAAAAGCCTTATTGCCAATGCTACAGCTAGTGCCTACTATCCTATAGCCAATGGCGACTACATTGCCACAGTTATGGACAGCACTGGCTGCGTTCTGCCTGCAACTGCGGTGGCTGTTGATTTGAGTAGCAAAAATATTATACCTACAATTACTGCCTATGGAGGCACTGCAAATGATACTTTATTAGAGTCGAGCATGGCATTTAGCTACCAATGGTATGTAATTACGCCATCAGACAATATTCATAGGGCAATTGTAGGGCAAACCAACCGTGAATACAAGCCTATTTACAATGGTACTTATTATGTAAGTATCAATACTGAAGATCAATGCATCTCCTATTCTCCCTATTATACTGTAAATAATGTAGGCCTCGAATCTATAAGCAAACACGATTTTGAACAGACAGACAATACCATCATTATTACCAAACACAACAGATACAATGCCCATAATCTTAAAGTATTTCCTATTCCGAGTAGAGATAAGCTCAATATAGAATATGAATCGCCCTTTAAAAACACCGTTGTATTCAATATTTACGATGTAAAAGGCGTGTTGGTCGATACACGAAGCATTGCCAATGCAGAAGGAAAACTAAATTTTGTATACAGCAAAGCCGATCTTCCTATAGGTAGGTACACACTGAGAGTTGTAGATGGAAACAAGGAGTCGGACAAAGGCTTAATCTTCGAATAGTATAATATGATTAAAAGTATACGTACCCGTTTTACTAAATTTATCTCTAACCTAGTGTTGCCACCCACTCCAATGTGGGCTAGGCGAAAAATTTTCACATCTCTTTTAATAATTTTTACATTTTCCGCCTGTAAGAAAGAAGAACAGAACTTTATTGTTAACCCCACCATCAATTTTACTGTAATAGATGAAAATAGCAATACAGTGACTGGGGCCAACATATCTGTGTATGAGAATGATGTTGATTACGCCAATGCCATTTCTACAAAAAACTATGGAGCAAATAGATTTACTACCGCCACTTCCGATCAAGATGGCAAAGCAAGTATAGAGCTGAGGGCAGGAAAAGAATTTTACATTCTCATTACCAAGTTCGACAATGTACGCTTTGCTAACTTAAGCAATATTTCCTTGGGTGGCTATATTGCAGGCGAAGATTTGAAAGAAAGGCAGACATTGTTTCTCAGGGTTACCATTACTCCCGATGATGGCAATATTATATTCTATACTACAGTGCCTAATAAGCTGCCAATCAACATTAGCGTATCTGCTATTAGTACTACAAATGCGAGTTTACACACCCTTACAGGCGTTTATGGCTTTAGCAATGCCCCTACCGCTCAAAATCAGAACACCATTACCCTATACCGCGACCCCGGCCGCTATCGCTACTATGCCAAAAGCACCGATGGTTGTGTATGGGCCGATACTATCAATGTAGTGAAGGGTGAAGTAAGGCTTGTTAATCTTAGCAAGTGTGAGAGTGGTACTATATCATTCTATACTACTGCCATAAACGATACTTTACTTCCACTTACCGTCAAATTAAACGAGGTAGATACCATTGGTAACATTACAGCAAGTCGCTTGCCTTTCACTTGTGCCGATAGTAAGACCAATGCTCTTACCGTTACCAGATATAAAGGCTTATACAATTACTTTATAAGCTCCCGTAGCGGCAAATGTTCATGGACAGGTAGTGTAATCCTCGCCTCAGACGATTGTATTATTGTCCCTATCAGCTTATGCGAACCATAATACATTTATGTAGGCATGCATAGTAATCACTATTGCCTACAACGTTGGCTAAAGTCAACGGAAAAAATCAAATTCAAACCTAAAAACTATGATCTATTACTGTTTACAACAGTTATCTTATATTTGTAAATATAATAAAAGGCATTTGTAAAGTAATTATATTGAAGTTTAGGGCAAACATATTAGTAATAAGCATCGCTACAACTATATTTTTAGCGATTAGCCAAGCCTACGCTCAAATTATTATCACTGAAAAGATAGAAAGAAAGCTTTCTCTTAGCCCCTACATTGGTGTAGGTGTATTCCCTGCCAAAGTCAATTTCAACAACCTTGGAGTGCCGAAAAATCTTTTTGAGGGGTACGCTCCCGCACCCATGTTGGGTATGGCTGCATGGTATAAATACAAACGCAGGGTGTATTTCGGTGCCGATGCTAACTTTCTTATCACCTCTCGCAGTATCAATTCTCTGAATGCCATTGGCTTAAGTGTGTTAGGCAAGATGTATTTGCTAAATCCCAGGCTTCGTGTCAATCCTTATGTAGTTGCAGGTGTGAATGTATCCTTCATCAACCTCAATAGGAACTCGCAAGTAATAGAAACCTTTCCGGATTCCGTAGGCAGCTTTCCAGTTGAAAAAAATGTGCAAGGTTTTAATAAGCTAGACCTCTATTTTGCTCCTATGTTTGGCCCCATTGCCGGTGCAGGTATTGAAGTAAGGGCTACACGAAAGGTATCAATCTTTTTACAAGGTGTAATTCAAACAAGTTTTGGCTCCAGCACTCTCCTACAAGATGCCTACCCCGACAATTCCTCTGCATTACAGTATATTTCTTTTAGAGGGGGAATTAACATGAAGCTATTTAAGCGAATGAAGTTTGAAATCGATACCAATGCAGTGAAAATTTCCGATGCTATCGTGCTATTGAGCCCAGAAGAGATAACCGCGGAGCCGCAACAGATGCTAAGTAGAGAGGGGCACTTCGATGTAAACTTGCGAGAAGGCTTGCGGCATGGCTTGCAGGTGCAGGTAAATGATGGAGAGCTCAATATTATAATGGATAGTGATGGGGGGCCTTGTAAAACCCTTGCTATTCTTTACGATCAGTTCGGAAATAAAATAGCAGTAGCCTCGGCCGATGCAAACGGCAATGTAAATTTTACCAATTTAGGCAAAGGCATCTACAATGTAGCCTTTGAAGTACAGCCCCCATGCCCTCAATCTACAAATATTAGCTATCAAATCAATAGCCCTGGCACCGAAGTTATTTCCCAAGGTAATGAAGAATACACCCCTGCCTCCGATAGTCTTGCGTACAATATTTCTGGATTTGTAGATTTCAAAGATGCTACATTACCCAAAGAAAATGTGCAAATAATGCTTGTTGATGCTGATAATAAGATGGTAAAATCTAAGATTACTACCACAAAAGAAGGTCAATTTGCCTTTAAAAATCTTAAACCAGGCAATTATAAGGTAATTTATGAAGTTAGTTCTGCAAAAGTACAGTCTCGCATGGGCTATAGCGTAATAGATAACAACAGCCACATTATCAAACAGGAAAATATACCTTATATAGATGCAGCCACCAAGCCAAAAGATGCTACAAGGTTGATGATGGGTAAAATGGAGCTTACCGATCCTACAGTTGCTGCCTATAAAGTTAATTTAGATTTGGTAGATAGATATAATAGAGTAATCGATCACTCTATTCCCAACGAAGATGGCTCATTTAAGTTCATTGATCGCCAGTCAGACAATAGTGATGTAGTGTATGAGATTGGCGATAAGAAACTACAACAGCAGCTTGCAGCTGCCGAAGCCTCTGGGAAGCCCAATCCTTTGGTTCGCTCTATCAATTATCAGCCTCGCATTGCCGACAAAGCCCAAGTAGATGCCTTGTTGGCCTCTGTAGGCAAAATAGCTCCTCTAAATAGCGATCCCATAGCCCTAAATAGCGATATGGAGATGTATAAACTCTATTCTGTTGATGGTAACGCTACTACCCTCGTGGGGTTCGGCTATCAAGTGGGTGCATTTCGCAACCTTGACAACGTATATCACTTGATGGACAAGCTCAAAACCGATGGATTCGACACCTACGTGCAATCTGTGATGAGCAATGATATAGCCTCTAAGTTCAAATCTTCCGCTAACTACAAGTTGCATCGAATTATTGTATTCGGCACCGCAAACGATCTTCAGGCCAACGAAATAAAAAGCAAATTGGAGCAGCAAGGTTATCCAATTATTGTAAAAGAGCAGTTCAAACCTGTAAACCAGTACAAGGCAAACGGGGAAAAGTAGCTGTTAGGTACTTACATTGGCAATTCCAATAGCTATAAGTTTTGCTAACTTGTAATCTTTGACATCAATACAAAAGATTTTATGCTGACACTTTTTTAACTTCAAGTATGTTATCTTGCAAAAAGCTTAAAAACAATATGTTGAGCTTAGAATTGTAAATCACAACCAAGCCCCTATGCAAACCGAACCAACCTATAAAGCAGCAAAAATAGTAGCAGCAACTATAGAAAATATATTTGAAAACCACCGTGCAAATGCCCAAGGTGAAGGCGTACACCATGGCGTGCAAATACCAAAAGCTGATGAGATTGAAGCCATTATTGATGCGGCTTTCTGGACTAGTCTGAGAAAAGAAGAAGGACATTCACCTCGCATTTCATTGGCTTATCTATCTCCAGACCAAGCAGGAATGCCCATCATGTTTTCAAAGCAAATTCCACTCAGCCCCGAAACACTCACTAAGATTGCCCCAGGTTTCGAGCGTTCTGGCGTGCATTTGGGCGTATGGAGCAAAGATAATATCCTTTACATTTGGGGAGCTACGGCTACCATACCCAATTTCTGTTTCGTTCTTGATGTTTCTGAGCCTGGCCTTGTAGTAGTAAAACACCGCAGAACAGATGGCTTTGGCAAATTTTCAAATATAGCGGTGCTTACGGGAGATGAAATTAAAATTGTAGAAGACCATCAGTCTAAAAAACCCGATTTCCCTACGCTGATAATGTCGCTGCTTGATTTTACCTCCCCTTCACTATTTAGCGAACCCATAAATCTGATGTTGCAGTTAGCTGTTTCTATTAGAGCACACAAGCGGGGTGGTACTTTGCTCATTGTGCCTGCAGATTCTGAGCAATGGAGAGATTCTATCAGGCATCCTTTGCACTATTCTATAAACCCAGCTTTTTCGGGGTTGGCAGATTTGATGCTTCAACCTGAAGTGGAAAGAGACATTACCAAATGGCAAACCGATTTGAGCCGTGAGGTAGAGCTGGTAGCGGGGCTTACCGCCATAGATGGTGCCATAGTAATGAACGACAAATATGAAGTGTTGGCTTTTGGCGAGAAAATATACCGGGCTTACAACAAGCCATTGGTTGAGCAAATGGTAGTGACTGAGCCAATCAATGGGGGCGAGGCTTCTATTGTATTTCCAGCTCAGTCAGGTGGCACAAGGCATTTGTCGGCTGCCCAATTTGTGCAAGACCAGCACGACTCTATTGCTTTGGTAGCTTCGCAAGATGGGCGATTTACGGTATTTAGTTGGTCTGAGTCGCAGCATCTCGTGCAAGCCCATCGAATAGATTCATTGCTTCTGTAAAGCCGTGGTATCAGAATAAATCATTCCGAAACTCATTAGATAAAAACATCAACAAGGTTGGGCTTAAATTCTATAAAAAGATTAGATTGGAATACTTTTCCTTCGTTAAAAACACCAATTAATACAAAGCCGTTTGTAATGCTATTTTCCAATACTTCTATAGATTTTGTTTGCGCATCTACTATCCAATATTCTTTCACGCTATGATGCTCATATATGGCTTTCTTTTTTTTGAAATCAAAATAGGCACTACTCTCAGAAAGCACCTCTACTACCAAATCTGGTGAGCCATTTATTCGCTTTGATTGAGCAATATTCAGTTTTGCATTTGATAAGAAAAGTATATCTGGTTGCAATACATTCCCAATATCAAACTGTACATCCATCGGTGAAATATATACTTTGCCAAGGTTATTTTCCAACACATATTTTCTAAGCATAACGCAAAGATTTAATGTTACTTCTTGGTGTTGAGGTGTAGGAGAAGGCATTTCAATAATTTCAAAGTCAATAAATTGATACTTCCCCCCTTCTGGAGTATTTTCATAATCTTCTATAGAGGATTTTATTTTAGCAATAGGTAGAATCATAATCTCAGTAGGAACTATGATAAATATAAAAC
This sequence comes from uncultured Bifidobacteriaceae bacterium, assembly GCA_964565665.1. Taxonomy (GTDB): domain Bacteria; phylum Bacteroidota; class Bacteroidia; order Cytophagales; family UBA9547; genus CAZMFZ01. Next base: position 7,578 of record CAZMFZ010000021.1, read on the forward strand.
ATTTATCAGTGGTTTGCTTATTGATTTATATTATTTTTCTTGAGTAGTGCTTACTTGCAAGATATATAAGCAAAAAAAGAGACCCAAATTGAGTCTCTTTTTTTAGTGAATAGCTCGTGGGACCGAATGGAATCGAACCATCGACACAAGGATTTTCAATCCTTTGCTCTACCGACTGAGCTACAGTCCCCTCAACCTTTTTTGAAAGGGAGTGCAAAAGTAGTGGTTTTTTCTAAATTGCAACTCTGAATTCTGTTTTTTTTAAAATTGCAACTCAAATGTATTACAATCCGTTAAGCCGCAATGTAATCTGCGTATGATGGCTATACTTCCAAATTTAATTTTTCTGGCATTGCTTACCACTGCCATTGCTTATGCTTGTATTAGTTTTGGCAAAATTAGAAAAAATATTCTTTTAGGAAAAGCCGAAAATAGATCAGATAAGCCATTACAAAGGTTAAAAACAATGCTTTTGGTGGCTTTCGGACAGAAAAAAATGTTCGCACGTCCTATTCCAGCCACACTACATTTATTCATCTACATTGGGTTTTTAATAGTAAATATAGAAATGTTGGAAATTGCCATTGATGGTATTTTTGGTACACATAGGCTTTTTGCCTCATTGTTAGGAAGTTTTTATCCCATCTTTATTAACGTATTCGAATTTTTCGCTTTCACAGTAATTACTGTTTGTATTGTATTTTTAATTCGTAGAAATGTATTGAAAATCAACAGGTTCCAAAGTCCTGAATTGAAAAAATGGCCTTTTTTAGATGCAAATATTATATTGGTAGTCGAAATAGTGTTGATGCTGGCTTTTCTTCACATGAATGCCTTCGATCAAATGCTTCAAATCAAAGGTAGCGAACACTATATTAGTACAGGTAGTTTTTTGTTCAGTCAGTTCCTTATTCCTCTTTACCAAAATTTAGATTTGCAATCGCTTATTACTTTTGAACGCACTTCTTGGTGGACTCATATAATCGGTGTTTTTCTTTTCTTGAATTACCTGCCATATTCAAAACATTTGCATATTATGCTGGCATTTCCAAATACTTATTTTTCAAACCTTCATGCTAAAGGGGAAATGCAAAATATGGAAACCGTGACAAGAGAGGTAAAATCTATGTTGAATTTGCCAGTTGATGTGGCTACAACTGCAGAAATCATTCCAGAAAAATTTGGTGCGAAAGATGTGGCAGATTTGAGTTGGAAAAATTTACTTGACGCCTATACTTGTACAGAATGTGGGCGTTGCACTTCAGTTTGCCCTGCGAATATCACAGGAAAAGCCCTATCGCCAAGAAAAATAATGATGGATACCAGAGATAGGTTGGAAGAAGTCGGCAACAACATCAATCATTTGGGAAATATAGTAGAAGATGGCAAAAGCTTGCTGGGCGATTATATTACAGATGAAGCATTGCTAGCCTGCACTACTTGCAACGCTTGTGTTGAGGCTTGTCCGGTAAATATTAATCCACTTGATATTATTCTGCAACTTCGCAGATATAGGGTAATGGAAGAATCGAAGGCTCCACAATCATGGAATGGCATGTTTTCAAACTTGGAAACGAGTGGCTCTCCTTGGAAATTTTCACCTTCCGACCGCTTTAATTGGGCAGAGAAGGTATAGATTTTGGGATAACCCACTACCTTAATTTGTCAATTTCTTTCCATGTTGAAAATTTTACTGCCAGAAATTCACTTCGTTAAGTACCATAGCCTCAATTTAAATTTTGCTTCGCTTCCGCGATTCATTCTATATCCGTAAATTTGCAAATATCAATTTACATCATCACCCGATTTTATAGCATTACTCAATGAAGCCAAGCCCTTTTTGGAAAGAAGAATCAGATGTGATAGAGCAACTGCTCACTACCGAGCAATACGATTTGATAGTGTTCAACGACAACCACAATACCTTCGAACATGTGATTGAAACCTTGATTGATGTGTGCGAGCACAACCCGTTGCAGGCTGAGCAATGCACTTTGATCATTCATCACAAAGGGAAATGTGCAGTAAAAATGGGCGAATTTGATACATTAGCTACCATGCGAAATGCCATATGTTTGCGTGGTATTTCGGCTGAGGTTCAATAGTGACAGAGTGATGCCTACATTAAAATTACTGCTATAATCCCTCTTTTATCCCTTTTATTTTTGCCAAGTGGTTTTCAATTGCCGCAACATATTTCGAGGCAAAACTCGAAACTTCATTATTCTTAAAGTCCACCGCCTTCTTAAAAGCTGCTAAGTCCCTTTCATGATCTATTATCATCATTTTGGCAAACTCAAGGTTAAAGTCAGCATCACTTTTAGAAAGCAAATTAATTAATCCCTCTCTTTTATCTAAGCTTACCACATGAGGAAGTGATATTTTCAGTGCCTTCGCTATTACTTTTAAATCTTTTAGCATAATGGTTTGGTCTTTTACCATCCATTTACCATACTTCACTATCGCTACTTTATTGCTTTGCGTGGCGGCCTTTCCCTCTCTCACGCCCATCAGTCTTCCATCTGCAGCTTCCACTAAAAAATTTGAAACATTAGACTCAACTACTCCTTTCGCTACCAAATATTCATTCTTTTCTTTGGCTTCTTTCACGCTGTCCCTTTTCTCAATAGGTATACATGCTAGCAAGGCAATGGCGCAAAAGCTTGACAATAGTAATGGCAGTTTCATTGGGGGGTGGTTTAAAGTTCTTCAATATAAAACTATGCCACCAACTAAATTGTGGAAGATGGCCCACTACAGGTTTGTATGATAAGTATGCTTAGGTATTGAGGGACAGATTGAAATTCAAGAGTCTGATTTACAACTATTCTTCTTTTTCTCGATTCATTCAAAATCGATCGACTTAACTTTTTTTGGAGAAATTAAATACATACTCTATATTGGCTGAATTCTTAAAAGGAAGGATTAAAGGTGTTTTTATCTATCAATTATCGGAAATTATGAGTGGTTTCTTTAAAAAAGCATTAGGCGTTTTTGTAGAATTTGATGAATCATCGAAAGAAGCTGAACCTAAACAATTATTTCCCCAGCAAGCAACTTTAAAAAATAATACTCTTCTCCAGGTTAAAAATTCATTTAACCAAGGAGAAATAGAAAAATTTGAAAAGCATTTTGAACAAATTTTCAATAAAGCGAACCTTCCTGGTCCAGATTATTTTGAATTCTGGAAAATGATGGAAACGCTTGAGGCGCATATTCCCGATGAAAAAGCAAGGATGTCAGCCGTTTATGCATCACTGGTCATCCAAGGGCTAACTAAAGATAAACTTATAGCAAGTGCCTCTCATTATAAAACAATTATTGAAAAAGATAAAACTGAATTTGAAAAAGCAGTGGCTGACAAAAGTAAAATCGAATTAGATTCTAGAATAAAATCTGTTTCCGAATATGAAAAAAAAGTTGCTGATCATGCCATTCAAATACAAAACTTAACCAAAGAAATCGGAGATTCACAAGCGAAGGTAACCGCTCTGAAATTGGAGATTTCAGAAGCAGAACAGAAAATTTCAAGTAATACCGCAAATTACAACGTGGCGTCAGATGCCATGATTAATAAATTAACACAGGATATTCAAAAAATTCAAACTTCAATCTAAATTATATGGAAACTCAAATTTTCCCAGCCGACACTTCGCAGAAATTAAAATCATACTGGGATAGGCCTGGTGGCAAATTTGGCGTACTGATAGGGCTAGGGCTTTTAGGTGTGATTGCCTATTTTGTACTTCCAATCATAACTGTGATTGTTTGGAATACTTTCAATTTTGGAATAGCACTAGGAAGCCTCGGTATTTTTTTGTATTGTGTCACTCATCGCAAATTCAGGCTAAGTTTTTTTTATTTCTATGAAATACTGATGAAAAAACTAGTAGGGATAGTGATAGAATTAGATCCGTTTATCATAGCAGAAGATTACATTAGAGACATGGAAAAACAAAGGGAGAAACTCTATGAACAATCGATAGAAGTGGATACCCAGAAAGAAAAAATTGACTTAAAAATAAAAGAAAAAGAAAAGGAGTCTCAAAAACTGATGAACAAAGCACAAGCTGCGCAAGAAAATAACATGATGCCTGAACTAGGAAACGCTACAAGGCAAATAGGGAGGATAAAGGAATATGTTCAACAATTAACACCCATAAGGGATAATTTGGCACGGATTGGGGATTACTTAACTAAAATTCATAAAAACAGTGCTTACTTAATTGAAGATGCCAAAAACGAATTGGAGTTGAAAAAAGATCTTTATAAATCTGTATCCTCAGGAAATAAAGCGCTTAATTCTGCTTTGCGGATATTTAAAGGTGACCCAGAAAAGAAATTGTTAGTAGAGCAATCTATGGAATACCTTAAAGAAGATATTGCAAGCAAACTTGCCAATATGAAAAAAGCGATTGGGTATTCAGCCGATTTTATGAGGTCTATTGACCTTGATAATGCTACTTATGAAAAAGAAGGATTAAAGATGCTAGATACATTCAGTGGCGATACACCGTTTAAATTGCAGTCTCAATCCACTAATAACTTTGAAAGAGGATCGTCTAATTCCATTAAATTAGATACTTCTTCATATACTGATTTACTTAATTGAATCTTTTTAATTTAATATTTAAACCTTAAGCTGTTTTATACTCAATCTACCTATTTATGAAAATCAAAACCTCAGGCAAAGTTTTTTTAATTCTACTTTTTTTAGGGCTGCTTTTTGCAGCAAAAGTATTCTGGTGGGACAAGCGTCCTCAAGAAGCAAAACAATCGCATGACATCGGAAAAGTAATGCTGCCAGATGCTCCAGAAGCTTCTTTGAAAGGAAATGCAGCTTTTCTTGAATTGCCTTCAGATGAAGCCTCTGTGAATGGCGGAACGAGAATAATTTGGAAAATTATGGCTTGGAACAGTCAATTTCCGCTAATGTATGCCAATGGGGGTATCACTACCACTAAAAACTCATTGTTCGATAAAGCTAAGTTACAGGTAGAATTAGTTAGGCAAGACGACTGCAATAAATCAATAGCCGACATTGTGAAGTTTGCACAGGAATATAAGAAAAACCCTGAAACTCCCGCTGTGTTTGCCTCATTTATGGGAGATGGAATGCCTTCTTTCTTTGCTGCATTATCTAAAGAATTAGAGCCGTTAGGTCCTGAATTTCAACCCATTGCGTTTTACGCCATGGGAAAATCATACGGTGAGGATCAAGTAATGGGTCCTGCCGATTGGAAAACAAACCCTAAGAATGCACTTGGAAAAACAATGGCTTGTGTGATGAGAGATGGTGATATGAATATTTTATTAAAATGGGCGGGCGACAATGGATTGAAAGTAAATCCAGACGAAACAACATTTGATGCAGAAGCTATCAATTTGATTGCTGCCAATGATTTCCTTGATGCTCCGAATAAATTTATTACTGGATATAAGGAAAATAGAAAAATTGTAGTTAATGGGAAAAAAATCAGCAGAGACACCACAGTAGGTGTGGATGCAGTAGCTACTTGGACACCTGGAGATGTAAATATCGCAGAGCAAAAAGGGGGTTTGGTTACCATTGCTTCTACGAAACAATATGCTTCTCAAATGCCTAATATCACCATCACAATTAAAAAATTTGCTTACGATCATCGTACTGATATTGAGAATCTTATCATGGCTCTAGGCCAGGCAGGAGATCAAATCAGATCTTTCAACAGTGCCAAAAAATTCGCTGCCGATCTCTCTGCAAAAGTATATAATGAACAAAACGGAGAATACTGGTTGAAATATTATAATGGAATTACAAAGAAAGATGCAACAGGCCAGGATGTGAGTTTAGGTGGTTCTATGGCATTTAATTTACAAGATGCCGCGAATATTTTCGGACTTGGAAGTGATGGTCTTGATCGTTACAAAATAGTATATACAACTTTTGGTGATATTTTATCAAAAATGTATCCGGAATATATGGCTACATATCCCGCCTATACTAAAGTGGTAGACAAATCTTTCTTGCAGTCCGTATTGGTAAATCACCCAGAATTACTTGAAGGCCAAGCACTTAAAGTTGAATATAAAGAGTCGATTACTTCTAAAGTTTCTTCTAAATCGTATCAGATTCAGTTTGAAACCGGCAGCTCAGTCATAAAATCTGGCTCGTATAAAATGTTGGACGAAATTTTGGAAAGTGCAGTAGTGGCAGAAGGATTAAAAATTGGAATTTACGGCCATACGGATAATGTAGGAAGTGATGATAATAACCAAATCTTATCTGAGGAAAGAGCAAACTCGGTTAAAAGCTACCTGATTGATAAGGGATTGGTAAAGAATAGAATTGAATCTAAAGGTTATGGAGCCATACAACCAATTGCAAGCAATGGCACAGCTTTAGGCAAAGCGCAAAACAGAAGGGTACAAATAGTACTTGGTGAATAAGTAGGTTTTCTATCATAATATTTACCCTATATGGTACATTCCAATACATTATTAAAGGATATTAAGAAAATATTTGAGCCCTTACACTTTGTAAGCAAAAATGTAGCCTTTATTTTAATTGCTTTTCAAAGTTTCCTTGTCTTGCTATTTTGGCAAATAGGTGGAGATGTGCTTATTCCAACTCCATTAAAAGTATTGGATGGGCTGGGAAAAATCGTTAGTTCTTATAATTTCTATGATAACTTTTTTAGTAGTCTTTTGCTCACATTAGAAGGCATGGGTATTTCTATCATCATTGCACTAATTATTAGCTATCTCTCGCTGATTCCATTTTTTAATCCTATTGCCAGGTTTATCATTAAATGCAGATACTTGACGCTAACAGGCTTGATCTTTCTTTTCACCTTGCTTACACAAAATGGGCATCAGCTTAAAATCAGCCTACTTATTTTTGGTATTGTACCCTTCTTTGTCACATCCTTGCTTTCTATTATTGATTCCATTCACCGGGAAGAATATGATTTGTGCAAAACCTTAAGGATGAATAATTGGCAAACCCTTTTGGAGGTGGTCGTTATAGGTCGCTTGGATCAAGTGTTCGAAGTGATGCGTCAGAACTTTGCCATCGCCTGGATGATGATTACAATGGTGGAAGGTCTGAATATGTCAGAAGGTGGATTGGGTACAATGCTTATCAAATCTAATAAATACATAGATCTCTCTACCGTATTTGGAGTACTTGTTATCATATTTATTGTAGGGATAGTTTTTGATTTTCTCCTCGGCCAACTTCGATACTGGTTGTTTCCATACACCAAATTAAACATGCGGAAGTAATGTATAAAAAGGAAAACCTAATATTAAAGGCAGAACATGTTCATATTCAATATGATGAAAAAGTAATTTTAAGGGATGTAAATTTTGACATTCATAACATTACTAAGCCTGACATTGCACAAGGTCAAGTAATTTCATTGATAGGCAGAAGTGGTATTGGCAAAACTCAACTTTTTAGGATACTTGCTGGGCTTCTAAAACCTACTTCTGGCGCTGTAAAAATAGATGTTGACCAACATCTGGTGCAGCCGGGTGAAGTGGGCATTGTTCCACAAAACTATGTGCTTTTCAATCACCGGACAGTGATGGAAAATCTAAAAATAGGGTTTCGAAATTGCGTAGATAATAATTCAGAAAAGCAAAAGGAGGAGATTATTCATGAATATTCCATAAATTTTGATTTAAAAGATCATTTGAAAAAATTCCCAATGCAACTTTCAGGGGGGCAGCGGCAGCGAGTAAGCATTATTCAGCAAGTGTTGACAGGAAATAAATTTATACTGTTGGATGAGCCATTTTCCGGATTAGATATACTGATGGTAGATAAAGTAGTGAAACTATTACTAAAAGTTTCTACACTAAATGAAATGAATACACTCATCATCGTAAGCCACGATGTTGAGAATTCAATAGCAATTTCTGATACAATTTTTATTTTAGCCAGAGAAGAAGGGAAAGAAGGTGCCACGATTACAGAAAAAATTGATCTGATGGAAATGGATCTCGCCTGGGATCTTGATATTAGGAAGAAGCCACGTTTTCAGGAGTTGGTAGATAATATTAAGCATAAGATTTAGTGGTCGGCAGGGTTTAATAGAAATAGTAGTAACCGCGTTGCTTTTAGATAGATTCGAAGTAAAGTTCTTTTATAAAGTGAGAAATGGAACAAAGTTCCGCATCAGCAGGGTTAAATTCAAGCTGATCCTACCGAAATAAATTAAAATAGAAGGGATTGTGTCATAAGATTGAATTAAAAAATCTAATCCAATGACATACTAATCTCTTCTTTTAACGGAAGGGATTTTTTTGTTGCCTTAGATGCTGCAAATAAGTGAGCCTAAACCAACTGCTCAGTTAGCTGACGAATGTATTTAGCAGCCCCAACCATATTTTCTAAGGCCAATTTTGTTTCAGGCCATTTTCTTGTTTTTAGGCCACAATCGGGATTTACCCAAACATTGCGCAGTGGCAAAACTTTAAGTGCCTTATTCAGCAACTGGATAATTTCTTCCTTCGAAGGTACTCTAGGGCTGTGAATGTCATAAACTCCAGGTCCAATTTCATTGGGATATTTGAAATCGACAAAAGCATCAAGCAATTCCATTTGCGAACGAGATGTTTCTATGGTGATCACATCTGCATCCATTTTGGCAATATTTTCGATGATATCGTTGAACTCGGAATAGCACATATGAGTATGAATCTGGGTTGAATCAGCTACCCCACTTGCTGATAAGCGAAAGGCACCAATAGCCCAATTCAAATAGTAATCTCTATCTTCTTTTCTCAATGGTAAACCTTCTCTAATAGCTGGCTCATCAATTTGAATAATCTTGATACCTGCCTTTTCCAAATCCTGTACTTCATCTCTAATTGCCAGTGCCAATTGCATGCAAGTGTCATTTCTTGGCTGATCGTCTCGCACAAACGACCACTGCAAAATAGTAACCGGGCCTGTCAACATGCCCTTCAACCATTTAGAAGTAAGGGATTGGGCAAAGCTTGTCCATCGAACTGTCATGGCTTCTTTCCGCTCCACATCTCCAAAAATAATAGGAGGTTTTACACATCTTGAACCATAACTCTGTACCCATCCATTTTCAGAAAAGGCAAATCCTTCAAGCAATTCTCCAAAATATTCTACCATATCATTTCTTTCAAATTCGCCATGCACAAGCACATCTAGCCCAATCTCCTCTTGAAAACGCACCGTTTCTTCGGTTTCTTTTTTTATGAAATTTTCATATTCTAAGGTGCTCAATTCTCCTTTCTTGAACTTGGCTCTGGCCGTTCTCACTTCTTCTGTCTGAGGGAATGAGCCAATGGTGGTGGTGGGCATTAATGGCAATTGAAGGGTATCAAATTGGATTTTTTGCCTTAAATTAAAGGGCTGACTTCTGGTAAAATCTTCAGGTTGTATTTTACTCAATCGCAGCTTTACATGGTTTTTATGAATAAGGGTTGACTCTCTTCTTGATTGAATGGCATTTTGATTTTCTCTAAATTTTTCAATGGCGTCACCTGCCTCTATTCCCCCAGCTATGGTTTTCAAATCGAGCAATTCATGCAATTTCTGTTTAGCAAAAGCCAACCAGTTCTTTATTTGATGATTGAGTTTCTTTTCCAAATCCAGATCGATAGGCACGTGTAAAAGTGAACACGATGGTGCAATCATTACCCTCGATTCGCCCAATACTTCTACCGCTTTATGGATAAATGAAAGAGATTTTTTATAATCGTTTTTCCAAATATTCCGTCCATCAACTAACCCGAGTGAAAGCGTTGTAGTAGCTTTTTTAAAAGTACTGTCAAGTAAATCATCAAGTTGGGAAGGACATCTGACTAAATCTACGTGTAAAACATCAATCTGCAAATTGACTGCTACTTCTATGTTTTCTCCAGTACAATCGAAATAAGTAGCTAACATCAATTTTAAAAAAGGGAACTTTCTTCTCAGAAACTCATAGGTTGTGGCAACAGCTTTTCGTTCATTATCATTAAGAATAGTAACCAAACAAGGCTCGTCAAATTGAATCCAATTAGCACCATAATTTTCTAGTTTTGTTAAAATAGTTTCATACACCAGTAGTAAGCGGTCAAGTAATTCAATGCGGTGAAAACCTTCTTCCTTCTCCTTCCCACTTAACAAATAAGAAACAGGTCCCAATAAAACTACTTTTGGAGTTTGTTTTAAAGCTTCCTTGGCTTCGTAAAACTCCTTTAAAACCTGTTCTGAAAAGAAGGAGAATTTTTGGTTTTTTGTAAATTCTGGAACAATGTAATGATAATTTGTATCATACCACTTGGTCATTTCCATGGCAGTAATATCCAGTCCTTCTTTTTGATAACCTCTGGCCATAGCAAAATACAAGTCCAACTCCGTATTGGCTCTATTTTCAATCACGGGGAAATAACGCTCTGGAATGGCATTTACCATTATGGAAGTATCCAACACATGGTCGTAATAAGAAAAATCGTTGCATGGAATGAGATCAATCCCTGCTTCCAGTTGGGTGTTCCAATTGGCTTTTTTAATATTACTGGCCACCACCTGCAGCTTTTGCTGATTGATTTTACCACTCCAGTATTGTTCATTGGCTTTTTTGAGTTCTCTTTGACTGCCAACTCTAGGATAGCCAAGATTGTGTGTTTGCATTTGTTTTTTAGTTAAATTGTTTGCTGCAAAACTATAATTAAGATTATTTAACTGGTAAAAAGAAATTTATTAAGATTATTTACCTAATACTTAGCTATTATTAAGTGAATTTTTATATTTTTACATTACAATTCACCTATATTCAGATAAAATGGCTGCTTCTTCCCTCGACCAAACCGATAAAGCATTGCTTAGGCTACTTCAGGACAATGCTAATCTCACCACAAAAGAGCTTTCGGAAAAGCTTCATTTGTCGCCTACACCTGTCTATGAGCGGCAAAAAAGATTGGAAAAAGAAGGCTACATTGAAAAATATGTGGCAGTGTTGAATAAAGAAAAACTTGGCAAAAAGCTGATTGTATTTTGCAATGTGAAGCTAAAACAACATGAGAGAGGGATGGGAGAAAAATTTGTGAATGCAATCAATAATATGCCTGATGTGATGGAATGCTATAATATATCAGGCGAATATGATTTTATGCTCAAAATTTTGGTTGAAGATATGCCTCAATACCAAGATTTCATCATGAACAAACTGACCTTGATTGAAAACATAGGCAGTACCCACAGCATGTTTGTAATGGGAGAAATCAAGCGCAGTTTAGCTTATACTATTTAATTTATAATAATTTATCACCCTCTCCCTTAGAGATCTTCTGCTATTACTCCTTAAAACTCCTGCAATCTTTGTGCAATGTTCCATCGAATGCCGCCTGTAGTAAATAGCAAATTTTCGTTGCCTGCGGCAGAATTTTCCCTCCTTAAAGTTTGCTTTACATCAATATAAAAATTATGGAAAAGCTGATAGCTTAAATTCAGACTTAGAAATAATGTATTGGTTCTGATGCCTTGCCCTACTAAGTTATTAAACTCATTTTCAGGCGTATAGCCAGGTTTCATAATATTAGACCCATAGTTTTTGCCTGCTGTATCTTTCCCTTGCACAATGTAGAATCCTTTGCCTGTAATATTAAGCCTTGGCAAGGGCTGGTATCTTACAATACCCATAAATTCATAAAAATTAGCCCCAAGCGGATGTGCCAAAGGCTGCCCGTAATTTGAGAGATTTGTTAATACATTTTTATCGGTGTACATATAAGGTCGCACGAAATTATGTTCTAACTGAATGTCTAAGTTTTTCACCCCTAGCACATCTATATATTTCATGCCTATTTGCCAAGCATATTTATTGCCCCACCAGCCATTTTGAGCTGCTATGTTTTTGTATAAAAATTCATTGATTACAAATTGACCATAAAACGACAATCTGTTTGCCAAATTCCATTTGAAATCCGCCCCAATCTGCACTTTATCCTTTCCACCCAAAAACGATTCTATTTCTCGGTAGAAGATTACAGGATTCAAATAATTTAGCTCAAAACCGCTATTGCCAGTGGCAGAATCGCTGCGATGAAAAACAATGCCTTCAAAAATGCCAATATTGAAGTTTTTGGTAAGTTTAAAATCTAAGTGGTGAATTGCCATATATTTCCTGGGATTGTAATTGTTGCCATTTATTACTTGCCCTGTCATTTCTGAAAAAATATTGGTGTAGTTAAACCGCCAAATTTTGGTATTAAACTTTAGAAAAAGATATTTGCCCGAATAATCAGAAAGTAAAAGCGAGCGGTATCCATTACCAATAAAATTTTTATCGTGCCCAAATTGCACAGAAATTGGCTTAATGATATTAAAACTAATATAGCCTCGTGCAGAGAAAAAATCATAGCCCTTTACTTTGTATGGCTTGGAAAAGCCTTCATTGGGGAATGCCTTGGCAGAATCGGCTACTTCTTTCACATAATCTGGTATATAAGCTTGATTATCAGTTACTAAAGTATAAAAACCTATTTTTTTCCCAATAGAGCCTCTTAATTCTATCCCTCTTGTATTAAGGCTGTAAGCAGCATCTTTATTGATAGTATTTTGCTCAAAATTGATAACCGGATTCGCCACTAGCGTAAAATCTTTGGTGTTCACACTGTATGCGGCATTATAATGGCGGTAAAAGGTTTTCGAGAAGCGTTGTTTCGATTTTCCTACATTCAAAGTATCGTCAAATTGTTCCCAATTGTCGTTTCTCAAGTAGTTGAGATTAAATTTATCGGAGGTAGATAAATTTGAAATCGTAGCCATGCTGTCTGATAATAAGGCAATATCTTTTCGTAATGTAGGCTTTAATGTGGTAAAATAATTGGGCTTTTTTTTGCCGAGTTTTATTTCGTATCTATCTAAAAGCCAATAATAATCGGCATTGAGCGGTGCGTACACACTTTGAGCAATACAAAAAAGAGAAGTAAAGAGAATGGAGATTGCAAATAAAAGTCGCAACATGGCTAGAAATTGAAGTGTATAAACAATGTCATTAATTAAGGAATAATTCATTTGGGTACTCTTCAGTTCATTGCAGATGGATTAAACCATCGGCAATAATTGGATAGAGAATATATTAATTTAATGACATTGTGTATAAAAGTAAAAATATTTTTTAATCTATCGGAAATAGGCCTCCCCATCTTTTCAATTCTGAAGTTCTCTCCTTTACAAAAATTTAATGTCAAAAACAGGAACTAATCTAAATAAATGTTGTTAAAGTAGAATAAATGTACCTACATTAATTATTTTCCTTTTTAACAAAAAAATTAAACATCATACAAGTATGGCAACAACTAAATGGACACTGGACCCTGCACACAGCGAAGTGCAATTTAAGGTAAAACACCTTATGATTACTAACGTGACTGGAACGCTAAAAATAATTGAAGGCTCACTTGAAAGTGAAAACTAAAAATTTACTCACGCAAAAATCGCTTTTAAAGCCGAACTGGCTGGAATTGATACTGGAAGCGAACAAAGAGATGGGCATTTGAAAAGTGCGGAATTTTTCGATGTAGAAAAATATCCTACCATTGGTTTTGAATCAGCAAATTACAATGCTGCGGAAGGCAAAATAAGCGGAAGCATAACCATAAAAGATGTAACTAAACAAATTACACTAGATGTAGAATTTGGAGGCGTAAATAAAGACCCTTGGGGAAATCAAAAAGCAGGTTTTTCTACCTCTGGCAAAATAAACAGAGCCGATTTTGGGCTTACTTGGAATGCGGCATTAGAATCGAGTGGCGTAATGGTAAGCGAAGAAGTAAAACTTTTGGCAGAAGTTCAGTTTGTAAAACAGGCTTAATTATCATTCAAAATCAACGAAACACTAATTCACAGATTGAGTTAGTGATTTTTTCGTATCTAATGTTGACGACATTTTATTCTAAAGTTATTTGCAAAAATACTTGCCCACAAAATTGTCGTATTGCAAACATCTCACAATTGAACTATCAGTTAACAAACAATTAACACATCTGCTTTATATTTGCCGTTTGGTTACCAAAGATAAATGTAAAATACTATGCCTATTCTAGGTGATTTGCTGCGAAGAGGGGTGGAGATTGGCAAGCGTTACGCTATTAAGGCACTTAGCCCTTACGATTTGCAGAAAAAAGAACTCAAAAAACTGCTAAAAACTGCCAAAGAAACCGAATTCGGCAAAAATTTCCATTTCGACTTCATCATCGAGGCCTACAAACTAAAGCAGAAACGTAATGCAGATACTTTTCGATACTACTATCGTATTTTTTCTGAAAATATCCCTATTTATACCTACAACAAAATTTACAATGAATGGTGGTATAAAGCACTAAATGGCGAAACTGATGTGTGCTGGCCAGGAAAGGTAAAATATTTCGCCTTGAGTTCGGGTACATCAGGTTCTTCAAGCAAGCATATTCCCATCACCAAAGAACTGATGAAAGCCAATAAAAAGGCAGGAATTAGGCAGATGCTAACTTTGCGAAATTTCAATGTCGATTATAAAGATATTCTCACCAGAGGGGTGCTTATGCTTGGCGGTAGCACCGACTTATACAAACAGCAAGATTATTATGAGGGAGATTTGAGTGGAATAATGGCTAGCAAACTTCCTTTTTGGTTTTCATCACTATACAAACCAGGCAAAAGAATAGCCTCAATTCGTGATTGGAATAAAAAACTAAGTCAAATTACCTTGCGTGCCGAAAATTGGGATATGGGCTATGTAGCTGGTGTGCCAGCTTGGATGACAATACTTTTCGAACGAATTATCAAACATCACAATGTAAATAACATTCATGAAGTATGGCCAAATTTATCGGTTTATGCCCATGGTGGGGTAGCATTTGAGCCGTATAGAGCCAATTTTGAAAAGTTGTTGGGCAAGCCATTAATATATATTGAGACATATTTAGCCTCTGAAGGCTTTATCGCATTGCAGCTGCACCCCGATAAACACATGAAATTGTTGCTTGATAATGGTATATTTTTTGAATTTGTACCCTTTACCGAGATTAATTTTGATAATGAAGGCGAGATAAAGCCCAAAGCTCAGACTTTACTGATAGATGAAGTAGAGGAAGGCAAAGATTATGCACTGTTAATTTCTACTGTGGCTGGCACTTGGCGGTACTTGATTGGAGATACAATTCGATTTGTAAATAAAGCGGAAGCCGAGATAATAATTTCAGGTCGAACCAAACACTATATAAGTATGTGTGGCGAGCATTTGTCGGTCGACAACATGAACAAAGCCATTGAAAAGGCGTCTAAAGACCTCAATATCAGGGTGTTGGAATATGCTGTAGCCGGCATCCCAAATGGAAAACTATTTGCTCACAAATGGTTTATTGGCTGCGATGAAGCGGTAGATGAAGAAGCTTTCAAGACCAAGATAGATTATTATTTGGGTGAGCTGAATGACGATTACAAAACCGAACGTCTGGAAGCCATCAAAGACATATATATAAACGTATTACCAACTTCTGCCTTTTATGGCTGGCTCAAAACACAGGGCAAGGAAGGTGGCCAAAATAAATTTCCCCGTGTACTCAAAAAAGGCAAACTAGAAGAATGGGAGAGCTATTTGAAAGAAAATAATCTGGCAACAAAACCCCAATTGGAACTAGCATAGCATGATATTTATAATTGTGAAAGGTATTGGCTTAGGCTTGGTGATTGCCACTTTGGTTGGGCCAGTTTTCTTCGCATTGCTTCAAGCCAGTATCAAGCATGGGGTTCGGCAGGCACTTTTTATGGCTTTGGGTATAAGCCTTAGTGATGCTACATATATTTTTCTCACCTATTATGGATTAGCTCAATTTTCTGAAAACCCAATGTTTATCAAGTGGATGGGACTTGGAGGCGGCTCAATATTAATAGCCACGGGCTTATATGCCATATTCAAAAAAGCCCATCGCACGGAAACATCTACAGAGGATCTACCCCAACACCACAGACTCAAGTTTTTTATCAAGGGTTTTGTATTGAATTTTATTAACCCAGCTGTACTAATCTTTTGGGTGGGAGCGGTAGGTGTGGTGTCACTTGATTTCGATTATATAAATACCAAAGTTGGTTTGTTTTTTCTCTGCACCTTGCTTACAGTATTTGCTACAGATGTAATAAAAATATACGTGGCTACCCTATTGAGCCGCATTATAAATGATACTATTTTAAATTGGCTAAATAAAATTGTAGGTATTGCCATGGTGGTGTATGGCATTATATTGATTGTAGATAAGTTTTAGTAGTTATATTCTATTCAATCAATCGCAGCTTAAATTGATTTCAATATCCCCAGTCAATAAACATTCACACTCAATTATACCTTTATTTTAGTATGTTTATTATCTACCTTTGCACCCCATTTAAAACTGACCATTAAATCATTTCATGATGTCAACAATTACAGCTTCTATTCTTTCCGACAGAATTAACGCCCTTGCAGAATCGCAAACTATTGCCATGTCGAAAAAAGCCCGCGAATTATCAAATGCAGGCCATAATGTGGTAAATCTCACCCTTGGTGAGCCTGATTTTGCAACACCGCAACATATCAAAGAGGCTGGTGCGAAGGCCATTATGGATAATTTTTCTTATTACACCCCTGTAGCCGGCATTCCTGAACTTAGAAAAGGCATTGCCGAAAAGCTAAAACGCGACAATAATATCGATTGGAAACCTGAAAACATTATTGTATCGACTGGAGCAAAACAATCGCTTGCCAATGCACTTTCTGTATTGGTAAACCCCGGTGATGAAGTGATAATTTATTCCCCTTATTGGGTTAGCTATGCTGAATTGGTGAAATTGAACGAAGGCGATGTGGTAGAATTAGTAGGTACTTTTGAAAATGATTTCAAACCAACTATCGAAGATTTAAAAGCTGCAATTACCGACAGAACCAAAGTAATCATGTATTCTTCGCCTTGCAACCCTACAGGTTCGGTGTTTTCGAAAGCTGAGTTGATGGAAATAGCTCACGTAGTAGCACAAAATGAAAATATATATGTGATTGCCGATGAAATATATGAGTACATCAACTATGGCGAGCCACATTTTTCTATTGGTTCGGTAGAAGCTATTAAAGATAGAGTAGTAACCGTAAATGGTTTCTCGAAAGGTTATGCGATGACGGGCTGGAGGGTAGGCTATATGGCTGCCAACAAAACCATAGCCGATGCCTGCGACAAAATGCAAAGTCAAATTACTTCAGGAGCCTGTTCTATTGCTCAAAAAGCGGCATATGCAGGCATTGTAGGGCCACTAGAGCCATCAATGGAAATGACCAAAACATTTACCAAACGTAGAGAATTGATGTATGGGCTTTTGAAAGGTATTCCCAATTTGAAAATCAACAATCCGAAAGGAGCGTTTTATTTCTTCCCTGATGTAAGCGCCTATTTTGGTAAATCCGATGGCAAAGTCACTATCAACAATTCTGAAGATTTGAGTATGTGGTTACTGAATGTATCTTATTTATCTACTGTACCTGGAAGTGCTTTTGGTTACGAAGGTTGCATTCGCATTTCCTATGCAGCTGCCGATGAAAAGCTAATTGAAGGCTGCAAAAGATTGAAAGATGCCTTAGCAACGTTGAAATAGATATTTTAGATTAGTCACAAAAAAGCCTCAAATTTATTGAGGCTTTTTTATGTGCTAAAATGGCAATTTCAAATCTTTGAAATGAAAATTATCCCAATTGTGTCTGTATTCATCATAGCGAGAATGATAGGCAGCATCAAAATCAGCCAGTATATTTTGGACTGTTAGTTGGCTTCCGAAGGCTTTTAAAAGTTTGTCGGCCAAAATAGCTGTCATAAAGCCTACAGCTCCTACATACACAACTACAACAAGCGATGCTACGCCTACGGTTGTCAAAACGATATTTTTTGCGAATTCTACTACTTTTTGCATAAGTATAAATGATAAAGGTTAAGAATAAATATTAATGTTGGTTTGAAAGTACCATCAAAAGGCAATTTTCATTGTTTTAATATAAAGACTAATTTGGAATTAATTTTACTATTTTAAAAAATAATTCGTCAATAATTCAAAAGAATCGAATTCCAGTTCCGACTGTGCCTTGCCAAAACCATAGCTCACAAATACAAAAGGAACTCCAGCAAGTTCCGATTGTATTTTGTCGCCTTCAGTATCTCCAATGTATACAGATGAAGAAAAATGGTTACGTTTCATTAATAAATTGATGTTATGGTTCTTGGGCATTCCATTTTCACCATGGGCAAACGAATCAGCTATTAAATGATCTATTTGCGAGTATTTCATCATCAGCTTTATCACATTGGCAGGGCAATTGCTAACAATACATAGCTTGTATTTCTCACTCAATGCCTGCAACCCTTTTTGCACTCCATCATATAGGTTCCCACCTTCTGTTCTCAGTAAATCGTCTTGAATTTGTTCTACCAAGTCGGCAATTTTATCTTGTTCTTTAATAGGCTTGTCTTTAAATAAATCAGCCAAAAATTTCCGCCTTTCCCACCCCATATAGTAATTGAGTCGCTCTCTGGTTAGCGATTCATTCATTCCAAGGTGAAAAAATGCAGTGTTCCAAGCTTTTAGGTAAGTATCTGTTGCATCCCAAAGGGTGCCATCCATATCGAAAATAAGGCTGTCTGGTTTTGAAATCATCAACTTTTGAATATAAAAATAGAGTTTTTACGAATACTGCAACAAAAATGGTGATATTAGAGGTGAAATTTTCCAAACCCTATATAGTTGTCAATGTAAAGTAAACTTTGTTAAAATCATAAAGCTCAGTTTAGCCAAATAGAATGTACAATAAATATAAAATATCATGTGGAAGGTAGAAAAAAACGCATTAATAAGAACATTCGAATTTAAAAATTTCATTGAAGCTTTCGGATTTATGGCTCAAGTAGCCCTATTGGCCGAAAAAGCCAACCACCATCCATGGTGGTGCAATTCATACAATAAAGTTGAAATAAAACTCAATACGCACGATGCTGGTGATGTGGTAACAGAAAAAGACCACAAGCTAGCTACTCAGATTTCTAAGCTTGTGGATAAGTGATTTTTAAATATTTACAATTGCATTTTTAATCTGCATATTTATACCTTAGTTTTGTAATTGTCCCTTTCAACAACCCTTTTTCTTCTTCTCACACCACCATTATGGGATTATTCGATTTCTTCACCAGTGATTTGGCTATCGATTTAGGCACAGCGAACACACTCATTATTCATAACGACAAAATTACTGTTGACGAACCATCTATCATTGCACTTGACAAACTAACAGGCAAAGTATTGGCTGTTGGAAAGCAAGCCATGCAAATGCACGAGAAAACGCACGATAATATAAAAACCATCCGGCCGCTCAAAGATGGAGTGATTGCCGATTTCCATGCTGCCGAACACATGATTCGGGAGATGATAAAAATGATAGATGGCGGTAGAAACCGACTTTTTGCCCCTTCGCATCGCATGGTAATTTGTATTCCTTCGGGCATTACCGAGGTGGAGAAACGTGCCGTACGCGACTCAGCCGAACATGCAGGTGCAAAAGAGGTATACATGGTTTATGAGCCAATTGCTGCCGCTATTGGGGTGGGTATAGATATTGAACAGCCCATAGGCAACATGGTAGTAGATATTGGTGGTGGTACTACTGAAATTGCAGTGATAGCTCTTTCAGGTATTGTTTGCGACCAATCAATTCGTATTGCAGGCGATGTATTCAACAAAGACATTTTAGATTATATGCGTAGGCAGCACAATTTACTTATTGGCGAGCGTTCGGCAGAGAAAGTGAAAATGGAAGTAGGTTCGGCACTTACGGAACTCGACAATCCACCAAACGATTACGAAATAAGAGGTAGAGATTTGATGACGGGCATTCCTAAAGTAATTAAAGTATCGTATTCGGAAATAGCGTTCGCACTCGATAAGTCGGTGTCAAAAATTGAAGAAGCTGTATTAAAAGCTTTAGAAACGGCACCTCCCGAACTTTCGGCCGATATTTACGACAGAGGCATATACCTAACTGGTGGTGGTGCATTACTCAAAGGGCTTGACAAACGCCTTTCTATGAAAACTCGCTTGCCAATTCACGTTGCCGAAGACCCTCTTAGGGCAGTTGTGCGTGGCACTGGTGCTGTGCTTAAAAACATTCCTAAATACAGGGCAGTACTTATGCAATAGTTTATAAATTCTCACATAAAAAAAGCATAGTGGTGTAACATCACAATGCTTTTTTATTTTTTACACTTCCAGATTTAAAACTTTGAGGAGCTCACTTCCCTAATTGTCGCATTATTATATTTTGAATTCTTAGCCAATAGCTTTAAATTTGATAAAACAGATGCGACTAATGACAACAGATACTGACGTATTATTAGAAACCGATTTTTTAACTTTTGAACGCAACAGCGATACAAAGCATGAACTTATTTTTAATGAGATTATTGAAATGAGCGGAGCAAGCAAAGAACACAATAGAATCGTACATAGTTTGGCAGGATTGTTTTACGTTCTATTTTCAAAAAATGCCGAATTCGATACTTTTCACAACGATATGAGGGTATTTGACAGCATTTCATCCAGCTATTTTTACCCCGATCTAATAGTAGTAGAAGGCACATCTGAATTTTTAGATAATGAATTCGACACGCTTATAAATCCATTATTTATAGTAGAAGTATTATCTCCTTCCACTGAAAAAAGAGATTTAAGCGACAAATTTGAAATTTACAAATCTATTCCATCGCTTAAAGAATATATGATAGTGGCCCAACACAAGCCCTATATTAAGCTTTTCAAGAAAATACCCATCAATCATTGGGAATTGTTTGAGTTTGATAAGTTGACAGAAATGGTATCAATTCTTGACAATAAATTTCAACTGCCACTTAGTGAAATTTATAAAAAGGTGTTTTAAATAAAAGTCTAATATCTATCTCATACATTTTCTAGCCTTTTCCACATTTTGCAAATTTCGCTTAGCTTTGGTGTATGGAAAGTGTAGCAAAGTTTTGGAATCTATTAGGGCAGTACATCATTCTTGAAAATAGCCTCCAAAACATTGTTATATCCACTACAATTCTGCTGGGGGCATTTGTACTGAGGCGATTTTTATCTATACAGCTCAATAAATTTATTTATCGGTTTGTAAAATCAATTTCAAGCGACATTCCAGTTAAAGAATTTGTAGACTTGCTTCATAGGCCTATCGCCTTCTTCATTTCTCTTCTACTCCTTTACTTTGCCTTTATTTTTATCGAATATCCTTCGGCTTGGCATCTTTCGTCTTCTCGCAGATTTGGCATGAAAATGCTTATTGAGAAAAGCTACCAATTGCTTTTGTTTATTTCTGTAATATGGACCGTTTTTAGGATTATCGATTTCTTCGCGTTGGTGTTGAAGAAAAAGGCATTGGAAACAGAGTCGAAAGTACAGGAACAATTGGTGCCTTTTATGAGGCAGCTTACCAAGCTTATCATAGGTTTGGTTTTCTTTTTTGTGATATTGGCAATTGTGTTCAAGGTGAATGTAGGGGCTGTAATTGCAGGTTTGGGCATCGGAGGCTTGGCAGTGGCGTTGGCTGGTAAAGAAACGTTGGAAAACTTATTGGCCTCATTTGCCATATTTGTAGACCGCCCTTTTGTAACTGGCGATTTAATAAAAGCGGCTGGCTATACAGGAAGCGTGGAAACCGTAGGATTTCGTACCACACGCATACGAACTATAGATAAAAGCCTGCTTACCATTCCAAACAAACAATTGGTAGATCAACCGTTGGAAAATTTATCATCGAGAATCTACCACCGAGCTAAATTCAATATTAGTCTGTATTCGCAAACGCCAAATGAAACCATAAAAATCATTATCAAAAAAATTGAAGAAGCTATTACCTCTCATTCTAAAACAAATGAAAACTACAATGTGTTCTTAGATGATATTTCAGGCCATACATTAGATATTTCCGTTATCTATCAAGTAAATGCTGCAGAATATGAAGATTTCTGTAAAGTAAAAGAAGAACTTAATTACACAATCAAAGAAATAGTAGATGTGTTTGGCGAAGAACTAGAATATCCTGCATCAATTGTTTACTTAAGAGCAGCAAAAGAGAATACAAGCAATCTATCTATAACCAGTACATTACCGACCTCACAAATCCATTAAAATAGTATTATCATGCTTTCTAATAAAATATTTACGGTATTAATAATTTTCACAATTGCCCTAAATGCTTGTAAAAATGACAACGAGCAAGATTTGAAACCCAAAAACACCTTCACTACTACTCCTGGTGAAAATACCACTACAGATGGCAACAATACAGGCTCTATACCCGATGTGGTGCAGTTGAGTGTACATATTCAACCTATTTTTACAACCTACAAATGTACAAACAGCAATTGTCATGGAGGGAATGCCGGGGAAGGGGGTGTAAATTTGGGAACTTACAATGCCATAAATATAGTAGTAAAAAACGGAAGCCTTTATGGGGCGATTTCACACGCTTCTGGTTACCGTCCAATGCCACTAGGCTCTCAAAAATTAAATAATACCGAACTTGCCATTATCAAAAAATGGATTGATAATGGCGCACTAAACAATTAGGCTATGAAATCTAGCTTTCCACTCAGATAGTTTCAGAATCGTATATCAATACCTTTTCCCACAGCATTTTATTTTCATCTGCAAATTTCAGGTGAATTGGGTGCACTTGGTAGGCATCGTGTCCAGCCTTGTTTTTAAAAACTGTAAGCAAACTGTAACTGTAGCTTCTGTCGATAGTGAGCCTTTCGGTATCTGCTGGCACACCAACATTAAAATAAATAATGGAGTCTACATTTTCTAACGATTTTACACCTGCTTCAAACTGATTTATTTGAGCTGTAGAAACATTTTTTTTAAGCCAAAAATTTACTACATGTACAAATTTTTTGTCTGACATTTTAATATTATTTATAAATTGTATTGAAATTGAACAAATTAAAAGTCTTTCCCTATTTATAACAAAAACTAATCACATATATATGAATTATATTTACAAGGTATTGCCCATTCTATTTTTATTATGCAATGGCTCAGTGCAAGCCCAATCTGATTTCATTACCATAAAAGATGATAAATTATGGGATTTTATAGCTAAAGATTTGAAAATAGACAAAGTATCATCAGGTTATCAATTTGTAGAAGGGCCAGTTTGGCACAAAGATGGTTTTCTTCTCTTCAGCGATATTCCGGCCAATATTATTTTCAAACTCACAACTGAGGGTAAAAGCTCTGTTTACATTACACCTTCGGGCAATTCTAATGGACTTAGCATCGACAAATTAGGTAATTTGGTAGCATGTGAGCATTTTGGTAGAAGACTGGTAAGCTATGATAGCCAAGGGAAATTAACTGTACTTTTAGATAAAATCGATGGCAAGAGAATAAGCAGCCCCAATGATGTAGTGTTCAAAAAAGATGGTTCATTCTTCTTTACCGACCCACCTTACGGCTTGAAAAATAATGACAAAGATTCCCTTAAGGAATTGAAAAGCAATGGTGTATACTATGTGAAGGAAGGGAAAACAACCGTGATTGATTCTACTTTGAAACGCCCAAATGGAGTAGCTTTATCTCCAGATGAAAAAACTTTATATGTAGCACAGTCGGAGTTTGGATGGCTTTGGAAAGCCTATCAGCTCAATGAAGATGGCAAAGTGAAAAGCAGCCAAGTATTAATGGAAGAGCCAGAAATATTGGGGAATCCAGATGGAATAAAAGTAGATGTTGAGGGCAATATCTACTGCTCTGGCAATGGTGGTGTAGTGATATTGGACAAAACTGGAAAACACTTGGGCACTATAAAACTACCTGAAAACCCGGCAAATCTAGCCTTTGGCGATAAAGATTTGCAATCGCTCTACATTACTGCCCAAAAAAGTATTTACAGAATCAGGATTAAAAAGAAAGGGCATTTGGCCTATTAATTGTTATTCGGTTATGGCTTTTTCTATCCTAATACCAAACGCTAGTATTTCGTTTAAAGGGTCTTTACGCATATAATGTTTTATTTTTATGCTGTAAACACCCCTTTTTTCGAATTTCAAATTTTTCAAAGCGTAAAAACGATTATCGAAAATATCGCCTAAGCCGCTTCCGAAAGGTTCGCCCGTTTTTGAATCTAGCAATTGCACTTCGTGCAAATCACTAGAAATCAGTTTTTTGTCTACGCCAGAAAGCTCATATTTGATGTAGAGATTGTAAAAGCCATAGTCTATAGAATTTCTCACATCGTATAAAACATTGTATTTCAGTGTGGTATCTTCAATGTCAAACGAATATGTTTTTACACTATCTGCATACCACGTTCTGTCTTTGAAATCGATATTAGTTTGATATACCCGGTATTTGTCGCAGCTTAATAATGAGCCGATTAAGCATACCAACAAACTAATTTGAATCAGATTTAGTGTTTTCAAGTTTACCGATACAGAAGAATTAAAGTTATTCAACATAAAAAATTATCTCCTTTTCTTAAAATTAGGGTTGTCAGGTCTGAAATTAGGATTGCGGTTTTTATTTCTCAACCTGTCATCTAGATTTTGAATGTCTTTATTCAGCCTTACTGGAATTTTAACACCTGAATTATCTGCTAAATCTTTGGGATTGAGCGTATTAGGTTTTACACCACTTTTATTGAGTTCTATAATTTCCACTACTTCAATGGTACTCAATTGGTGCCAGTTGCTATCGCCATTATAGGAAAACCACATGAGTTTTCTAAAAATATCAGTTTTCTGCAAAGTTGCCGAACCCGCCTGTGTCATTAAAGGTGTATTTATTTCTGGCACATCTTTTAAGGCATTCATATATGTGTCCAATTCATAATTCAGACAGCATTTAAGCCTTCCGCATTGCCCTGAAAGCTTTTGTGGATTTAAAGATAAATTTTGGTAGCGTGCAGCCGAAGTATTCACACTTTTAAAGTCGGTAAGCCATGTAGAACAGCACAATTCCCGACCACAAACACCAATTCCGCCTAGCCTGCTTGCTTCCTGACGCAGGCTTATTTGCTTCATTTCTATGCGTACTTTAAATTCGGTTGCCAATCGCTTAATTAGTTCACGAAAATCGACCCTATCTTCAGCTGAATAAAAGAAAGTGGCTTTTTTCCCATCGAGCTGAAATTCTATATCTGACACTTTCATATCAAGTTTTAATTCCTTCACAATTTCGCGGGTACGATACATGGTAGGCAGTTCTTTGGCTTTCACAGCTTCATGCTTTATCAACTCTTCTTTGCCTGCCAAGCGTGATATTGTAAGTATTTCAGGAGAATCTACTATGCCTTTTTTTTTCATTTGAAGCCTCACAAGCTCGCCTTGCAAAGACACAAAACCCAAGTCTTGACCCGAAACAGAATCAATGATAATGGCATCGCCAGTATTTAACTCTAAATTTTTAGCGTTTTTAAGAAATTCTTTTCTGCCGCCTTTGAAGCGAACTTCCACAAAAGGAAATCTATCGGCTGGTGAGGATTCAACCATGCCCGACAACCAATCGAATGTATTCAGTTTATTACAACCACCTGTAGCGCAACCTCCACTTTTGCCGCAGCCACCACCTGTAGAGCAGCCACCTGACGAACACGAACCACAACTCATTTTATCTATCTTTAGTTACTGTATCAGTATAGTGCAAAGATATAAATTAATCGTATGGGAAGCACAAATTAGATTTTGAGAGAGAATCTTGCAATTTAGAGAAGAATTTGTGTTGTTGATTTATACATTATCGACTTAACGAAATAAAACTTAGAATCGCTAAGATTTTATTTCACCTTCTGGGCTGCTCAAAGGAATTTCCTTTTTTTTGTAAAATCCATCGAGGTTGATAATAACAGTAAAAAAGCTTCGTGGACCTGCTGCATGATAAAAAGCAGAGGTATAACCCAATTCTACAGCTCTTATTTTCAACATTCCCCCGAAAGAAAAACCGCCTAGGCTCGAAAAATTGTCGAGGGCCATTTCTGATCTTCGGAAATGATTGTAGCCGGCTCTAAGGTGAAATCCTTTAGCTAAAATAAATTCCCCTCCAAACACGAAATGTCGCATAATATTGTCTGCTACACCTACGCGATTATATTGTGGATTTCCATTCAAATCGTACCCGGCAATTTTATTGGGGTCGTCATAGGCGATATTGTATTGGTGCAAATGATGAACTGTCATTGAAAATCGCAAAGGCATGTGTTCAAGCTTATAAGTGAAACCAGCCTGCACATCAAATGGAATATTAATTTGCTGTCCTGAAGCATAATTCTTAATGGCAAAGCCCATATTTTTCACGAGTAAACCGATAGTAAATTGCCGAGTTGGATGCTTAAATACCCCGCCCATGTCTGCCAAAACCATTGCAGCATTGTTTCCGGCAATTTGCGAATGGGCAAATTTTACATTCGCACCCAAAGTGTAGTTGCCAATGGTATGCGATTTGGCTACTGTGAAAGCATATTCATTGGCGAACATTGTGCCTAATACATTGCCAAATTCATCGGTTTGCGGTGCCCTGCCGTACTCTGTATATTGCAAACCTGCACCAAATAAACCAAGCTTTTTGGTGTCGAATACATACCCAACTTGGCTGTTCCAAATATCTGCATAATATCTATTGTAGCTTACGGTAGCCTGATTTTTCATTTCAATATTGAGCAAAGCAGGATTAGAAAAAAACATATTGGGGTCGCGATCTCTCACCGATACATTCATTCCTCCTATGCCTGCTACTTTGGCGTTAGAATGGAAATTGACAAACTCAAATCCATTTTTGCCTCCCAATTGGGCAAATGTGTGGATAGAGATTAAAACCAGAATTATTGATTTGGTTGTTCTTATCATATAATATTTGATTCTGCCGGCCATTCCAGTGTTTTTAGCACCCAAGAGGTTTTATTCCCAAAGGTAAAAATTAATTTCAGATTGAAATCGAACGCAAATAATGACACAATATTTTCTTATTAATAAATGGGTATTTACTTTCGTGTAAATTTTTAAAAATATAATGAGTAAAAATACAATCAAAGTTGGCAATATCGAATGTGGGGCAAAGGAACTATTTCTGATTTCTGGCCCATGTGTAATAGAAGAAGAATCGATAATGATGCGTACGGCAGAAAAATTGAAAGAAATTTCACAACGCCTTAAAATGCCGCTCATTTTCAAATCTTCCTACCAGAAAGACAACCGTAGCTCGCTGAAATACTATGTTGGGCCTAGAATTGAAGAAGGGTTGAAAGTATTGGAAAAAATAAAAAAGCAATTTGATTTACCCATTTTATCAGATGTGCACTACCCTGAGCAAATGAAAGCGGCTGGAGAAGTGCTTGATGTAATACAAATTCCTGCATACCTATGTATGCAAACTGATCTGTTGGTAGCAGCCGCAAAAACAGGCAAAGTAATCAATATCAAACATGGCCAGTTTTTATCGCCTGAAAACATGATAAAGCCAGCCGAAAAAGCCATTGATTCGGGCAATTCTCAAATTATATTAACAGAAAGAGGTTTTACTTTCGGTTATAACGACTTGATAGTTGACCCCCGCAGCTTTTATTACTTGGCAAAAACAGGTTTTCCTGTAGTCTTCGATGTTACGCATTCGATTCGCAAATATGGCATTCCGAGTTCCGACCCCAATGGTGGAGCAAGAGAATTTCTACCCGTGTTGGCAAGGTCAGCAGTAGGTGCAGGTGTCGATGGCTTATTTATTGAGGCACATCCAAATCCACCCGCTGCACTGTGCGATGCTGCCAGCCAATACTATTTAGATCATTTGGAAGAATTTATCAAACCACTTTTGGAATTTCATGCAGTAGCCAAAAAGTACAGTGAGTTTTAAGAGAATTTTGAAGTATCTTACTGCTCAAATGCGGTGAGACACTTCAAATTGTTAGGTGGTTTATTATTTGTTCAAGGTTTATTTATTCCTCATAATAGCCTCATAAACAGCATTCAACGCTTTTGTTCTCACACTTTTTTCTGTAAATCGTTTGTTGTCTGCAAACGGATAAGTTCGATTGGTGAGTAATACAAATACCAATTGTTCGGTTGGGTCTATCCACCAAGCTGTGCCGGTAAATCCGGTATGTCCGAATGCTTCGGGCGATGCCAAAGAAATTTCATCGGGTGGAAATGGTTTATCCCAGCCCAAAGCTCTGCGGTTGTTTGTGTATTGTTGGCGGGTAAAATCTTCAATAGTTTCCTGATTAAAATATTTAACACCTCCGTAATAGCCTTTTTGCATTAGCATTTGCCCCAAAATAGCCAAATCGTTGGCATTGCCAAATAAGCCAGCATGGCCTGCAACGCCACCTACCAAGCTTGCATTCTGATCGTGTACCGTGCCTTGCACTTTTGCCATTCTGAAAGATTTGTCTTCTTCTGTAGGTGGAATCTGGGAAATTGAGAATTTAGAAAGCGGATTGTAAGATAAAGTTTTCAAACCAAGCGGTTTGTAAATATTTTGAGTTAAAAAGTTTGGTAAGGGTTGGTTAAGCTCATTCTCAGAAATTCGTTTCAAAAAGGCAAATGCCAAATCACTATATTTATAAGGGTAGCAATTCGTATCCATTTTTTCAAGACTTAAAGGCGTTTGAATCGTCCATCGCCAAACCGAATCGCGCAATGCAGCACTCGCATACCAATAATTGGTGGCTTGAAGTGGAAATGATTTGGAAGATTTGGTTGTAAAATATTTGTCAGATAGTTTCCCACTTATGATGGTTCTTCTCCAAAAATCTGCATATGGCACTAAACCTGACTGATGCACCAATACATCTCTCAAAATCAATTTTTCCTTGTTAGTTCCTTGCAAGTCAGGCAAATACGATACTAAAGGTGAATCTAAATCAAGCTTCTTCCAATCGTTTAGAAACATAACGGCTTGCATAGTTGCCGCTACTTTAGTTACAGACGCCAAGTCGTAAATCGTATTATTATTCACAGGTTTAAGTTTGTCATAACTCTGATACCCTATATTTTTTCTGTAAATCACTCTTCCATTTTTGGCAATCAAAAGTTGGATTCCAGGTGTAGAACCATCCTTTATTGCTTCATTAAGAATTGAATCTAACTTGCTGAAATTGGTGGAAGGAATACCCATATTTTCGGGAAATGAATATGCCAAACGGTCAGTGGCTGATAAAGCAATACCATCGCCAAATCTAAAGTCTGCAGAAATACCCACTGGAAGCTCGCCCGAAATTGATAAAGCACCAAAAAGCATCTGTGGCACAATGGTTCGGGTGGCTTCATTGTCTTCAAAAGCACAAAGCAAAGTGTGGGCAAACTCAAAATTTCGCAACGCATACAAATTTCCAAAATGCACCAGCATTACATTTGTTTTGGATTGCAACTTGCGGATGAAATTGATGGTATTGTTAGATAAACCGTAGTTCTCTTTTTTACGATTGTTCAAATCGTGCAAACTCACAACTACTTTTGAAAAATTGCTCAGACTATCAATTAGTCTGTCATAAGCCGAATCGGAAGTATTTTTTTCGGCTGTGAAATGGGTAAAGGGAGCATAATTATCTAACATTTGCTGATAATCACTATTTTTTTTAAGTCCGATTGAGATGGATGCAAAAGTGCTCAATTCTAGATTTCTAAATGGCAATAGTTTTTTGTCATTCTTCAGTAGTGTTAAACTGGCTGCATACAATTCATTTCTGACTGCTTTTGAGGCATTAGAATTCATATCCTGATAAATATTGAGCGTATCAATCGGCCGATAAGTATTCAATCCCACCCAATATTTTGCCTTTAATATTTTCTTAACTCGCTCGTAAATTTCTGTAGAATCCAGTTTGCCATTTGCAAAAGCCTCTTTGATTTTGATAATCGCGGTTGGCACATCTTCCGCAAAAAGCAATACATCATTACCAGCCAATAAAGCTTGATATTCTACTTCCCCCGGGGCGTAAAATTTGGCTACACCCTTCATATTCAAGGCATCTGTGATGACTAAACCTTTAAATTTGAGTTGCTTTTTCAATAAATCGTTTACCACTTTTGGCGATAATGTAGTAGCCACGTTGGGGCGATTGTCATAGGCAGGTATGTGAATGTGAGCTACCATTACGCTCATTACATTTTCAGCAATCAGTTTTTTAAAGGGATATAATTCCAAATCATTCAGTCTTTTTTTATCGTGGTTAATAATGGGCAATGAATAATGCGAATCGGCATCGGTATCGCCATGCCCGGGAAAATGTTTGGCACTTGCCATAATGCCATTTTCTTGCATTCCATTCATATAAGCCAAACCAAATTCGGCCACTTTTTCTTTCTTTTCACCAAAAGAGCGAATGCCAATTACAGGATTGTCTGGGTTGTTATTTACATCTACCGAAGGGGCAAAATTGATGTGAATGCCTAACCGCTTGCAATGCTGGGCTATTTCAGCACCCATTTTGTAAGCCAATTGCGGATTTTGTGAAGCTCCCAATGTCATTTGGCGAGGAAAACTAATGGTGCTGTCCATCAATCGCATGCCAATACCCCATTCAGCATCCATACCTATCAATAAAGGTACTTTTGCAATTGCTTGATAGCGGTTGGTGAGTATAGCCTCACGTTTCGGACCGCCTTGAAAAAATATCAATCCCCCTACTTTGTAAACTGAAACCAGCGAATCTATTTTTTGATAATGAGCTTCATTTCTATTGGAATAGGCAGCCACCATAAAAAGTTGCCCTAATTTTTCATTGGGCGAGAGAGAACTGAAAACACTGTCTACCCAACTGTTTTGCATTTTTTCGAATGATTGGGCGTTGGCTGCAATGAAAACAGAAGAAAGCAGAGTAGAAACAATAACTATTTGAGTGTATAACTTCATATTATTCAAAACTAATAAACCTGCTTAACTTTTCGTAATCCAAAGCTTTCTATTCTATAAAAATTGAGGAAATGGTATTGAAATTAGTTTAAAATACTATTTTTGCAGTCCGAATTAAAAAATAAGGGGGATTAGCTCAGCTGGCTAGAGCGCTTGCATGGCATGCAAGAGGTCATCGGT
>CAZMFZ010000022.1:0-10932 GCA_964565665.1 uncultured Bifidobacteriaceae bacterium
AAATATAAGAGATTTGTATACCGAATTTTGTACCCAAAATAAAGAATTTATACCTTCTATTTATAAATTGTAAGTAGGAAAACCAATAACAGTAATGAAACTAGCAATTTTTATAATTTGAAATAGGCACTTTTAAAATAAAAAAAGCCACCTTAAGGTGGCTTTTTTGGTGAACTAATTTGCTCTTTTTCAGTTGGTTACAACCAAGCTACTCTTGATGAATAAGCCGGATGAGTAACAATCAATACTTTTACTACCTCTGAAAATCTGCACAATCTTCTTTTTACAGCTTTTTTTGTTCTAGCTAGAAAATCTCCGCTTACAAGAGCAGTATTGTTGTCTGAATTTATATTATAGTCTATCATTTCTACTTTTCTCCTTTCTCGATTATAATTAAAATCGCATTGTTTGTGTTGGTTAATTAATTGTCTTTCAATACAAGTCTTACAGGCACTACCATAGTTACTGCCTTGTCGGTAGCAAATTTGCTGGTAACACTATTAGGTGTATTTTTGATGATGTTGATTATTTGAGAATCTATTTTAGGGTTAATACCTGAAATCAAATTCACATTTTCTACTCCATTAGGAGTCACGTCCAATTTCACTCTGATGGTCCCTTGTACTTCTTCATTAGCAAAGTTTGTATTGTATGATATTTTCTTTGCTATATATTTCCGAAATTCCAAGTCCGATTTTCCATTGCTCGTTTGAGCAAATGCAGCTGTACCTATTAAAAGTACTGAGGCTGCTAAGATTACTTTTTTCATAATTTTTATTGTTTTACTACGCTACAAAGATAATAGGTTGCATTGGAATAATATAATACCATATTGAATATTCATCTCATTATGATACTATTAAATTGGAAAAGTACAATTTTACTTAAAAGTTGTTTGGGTAGTTATATACTTTATTTGAATTGTACAATTTCTACATATTAGATTAGTGATATAGATATATTTGAAAAGTATAATTTTTTCATTTGAAATATTAAAAGCCACGGATAATCAATGGATAATATGATTTGGAAAACCGATTTGAACCCATATTTGCTGCACATTTGTGAATAATAAAGGCGATGCACTTATTATAATATAGTAGCAGAATCTAAAAAAGGTGGAATTTCCAAAATATTATCATAGCATCCCACCTTCATTTTATTAATTTCGCAGAATTTTATTCATTTACAGCGATATCAATAGATTACATAAAAATGCTAAGAACACACACTGCAGGAGAATTAAGAACTAGCCATATTGGTCAAACTGTGACACTTTGTGGTTGGGTGCAAACCACTCGCGATAAAGGGGCTTTAATTTGGATAGACCTTCGAGATCGCTACGGTATAACGCAACTGTTTATTGAAGAGGCGAAAACTGACCGCAATACTATAGATACTGCCCGCAGCCTTGGTCGTGAATTTGTGATTTCGGCTACAGGTGTGGTGACGGAACGCCAATCTAAAAACGATAAAATACCCACAGGTGAAATTGAAATCTATATCATCAAACTTGAAATTTTAAACGCTGCCAAGTTACCACCATTCATTATTGAAGACAATACAGATGGTGGCGAAGACCTGCGAATGAAATACCGCTATCTCGATTTGCGTAGAGCACCAGTGCGTAAAAGCCTTGAATTGAGGCACAAGATGGCTCAAGAAGTACGCAAATACATGGATACACAAGGTTTCCTAGAAGTAGAGACTCCAGTATTGATTAAATCTACGCCAGAAGGTGCGAGAGATTTTGTAGTTCCTTCACGAATGAACCAAGGGGAATTTTATGCTCTGCCGCAATCGCCCCAAACTTTCAAACAATTGCTAATGGTATCGGGCTTCGATCGCTATTTTCAAATTGTGAAATGTTTTAGAGATGAAGATTTACGTGCAGATAGGCAACCCGAATTTACCCAAATAGATTGCGAAATGTCGTTCATTACCCAAGAGGATATATTGCAAACATTTGAAGGTTTGGTAAAATACTTATTTAAGAATGTAAAAGGTATTGATACTGGTTCTTTGCCAAGAGTGACGTATGCCGATGCCATGAAGTATTATGGATCGGACAAGCCAGATACGCGATTTGAAATGAAGTTTGTAGAACTAAAAGCTCCAGCACTCAAAAGAGAAGGAATTGAAGCAGTAGATTTTATCTCAGGAAAAGGCTTTCAAGTGTTTGATAACGTAGAAACTGTGGTAGGTATCAATGCCAAAGGCTCTGCCGGCTATACTAGAAAGCAGATAGACGAGCTTACAGAATGGTTGAAACGACCTCAAATCGGAGCAAAAGGATTAATATATGTAAAATGTGAAGAAGACGGTAGCTTGAAATCTTCGGTAGATAAATTTTATTCACCCGAAGATTTACAGAAATGGGCCTCACTTTTCAAAGCTGAGAAAGGCGATTTGCTATTGATATTATGTGGCGATGATGTGAAAGCCCGCAAGCAACTCAGTGAATTGAGATTAGAAATGGGTACTCGCTTAGGCTTGAGAAATAAAGACAGTTATTCATGTTTGTGGGTATTGGATTTTCCTTTGTTGGAGTTTGGTGAAGATGAAAACCGTTGGTTTGCTATGCACCACCCATTTACCTCTCCAAAACCTGAAGACATAGCTTTGTTGGAAACCGATTTGGGAGCAGTACGTGCCAATGCCTACGACATGGTAATTAATGGCGTAGAAGTTGGAGGTGGCTCTATCCGAATTTTTCAGCGAGAATTACAAGCCAAAATGTTTGGCATTCTTGGTTTCTCAGATGAAGAAGCAAAAAAACAATTTGGCTTTCTCATGGATGCTTTCGAATACGGAGCTCCTCCACATGGTGGTATTGCCTTTGGATTCGACAGGTTGTGTTCGTTATTTGGCGGAGTAGATTCTATCCGAGATTTTATTGCCTTCCCTAAAAACAATGCTGGTAGAGATGTAATGATAGATTCACCCTCCACTATTGACCAGAAACAATTGAAAGAATTACATATTGCCGTGAAAATAGATTAAACTATAACCAGTTGCACTTTTAAGACAAGTGCAACTGGTTAAACTAAAACACCTTTACCTCGTACCCTTCATGGTAAATAGTAAGCAACCCGCCTTTTTTCATAGGTTTCCAATGCCAGCCTAATTTTTCAGGGCTATTTGACTCCTTAATTTCTACCCAATCTACTATTACTTTTGCAGGTTTAGAAATCATTCTAATGGTTTCTTTAGCTCTCTTGTCGTAGGTGCGATAGTAAATTTTAATGCCGCTTTTTTCTTCTTCATTGCTCACTTCCTTTGGCAACCTAACATTAAAATTTGGTGCATAATCTGCCTGACCAATAATGCTGCTGGAGCTCAAAATATGGTTAGCGTTTGAGGGAGCAAGTTCTGGGTTAGCTGCCATGGCAACTAGGTAATGACGAATATAATCTCCATAGCTGTCTGTAAGCCATACCTCGTCTTGCGGATAGCAATTTTTGCCATCATTATCTACTGTGTAAGTACACCAATTGAGAACGCGAATTGCATTTTGCTTGTAACTTGTATCGCCCGAAAGTGATGAATAGAGCAATTCCGCAGCTGCTTGTCGAGAAGAATGGCTATTTCCTTGCACAGAATAAGCAGTTTGCTCATTCACCACTATAGCACCATAATTGGCCCATTGGGTATTACCTAGTTTTTTGTAAACCCAGTCGAAAACACCTTTCACATCCGTTTTCCAATTGGGGAAATTTTCACGATGATCCATTATATATTTAGCAAAAGTCACCGCATTGATTTGGGTATCAGACCAGCCAGGAACATCTTCAAAAAATGGCCCCCATTTGTTGGTTTTGAGCGGATAGTTTTTCATCCAATTCAAAATTAACTTATGAGCCTTCTGGTATTCGACTGTATTGCCTTTGTTCATCTCTATCAATGCCTCAAACAAATTCAATGTAGCACTCCAGTTGGTAGTGTAAGTAGATTGTGCATCAGCTTCACCAGTGCCTTTATTACTTTTCAGCATCCCAATTTGGCCATTTTCTGCACTCACTTTAAAAGGAAGTGGAGAGTTGTTTTCATCACCTTGTTGGGTTTTTTGTGCTAATGTATTAGCGATTTTGATGGCATAGTCCAAATACACACCTTCTGTAGCGTGTTGAAATCTATAGCTATGAATCAATTTGTAAAGCTTCAACAGCTCCCAACCAAATGAGCCTGATTTGTCGGGCTGTGTATAGCCTTTGCCAATTACCATATCTCCATCAAAAATACCGCTGTAAAGCATTGTATTGAAAGGATAAGGGATATTTGCCCACACCGCTTTTTCGCTGGAAAGGCTATGGGTAAGGTAGTAATCGGCCATAAACTTCATGTTGTCTTTTACGGCTTCATTGCCTGAGTATTGATAAAGCAATTGCCAAGAAGAAAGAGCCATAGAAATCTGGTCGCCACCGATGCCTCGCGGGTCATTGCCGTTGGCACGCCAAACCTGATGGTTCATATAGTAAGGCAAACCATTAATATCTCTACGCATGGTATCCCAAAAACTCCAAGTGGCGTTGATTACAAAATCGTACGCAACACCAGCATCCTCAGAATACCAAGGGATAATCTTGCCTTGTGAATCAGTTTTTATT
This sequence comes from uncultured Bifidobacteriaceae bacterium, assembly GCA_964565665.1. Lineage (GTDB taxonomy): Bacteria > Bacteroidota > Bacteroidia > Cytophagales > UBA9547 > CAZMFZ01. Next base: position 4,608 of record CAZMFZ010000022.1, read on the forward strand.
GGGTGAAATACTAGAAAACCGTCTTTAGATTGATCGTAACGAATGGTTTTTTGCCCTATGGTGAAATGTGAAATGATAATTAGGCAAATGAATGTACTCCTAAATATCTGCTTATCTATGTTCATATCTGTAGATTTTTCGAACGCAAACTCAAGTAGCAAAAAGATATATCAAGCCAAATATTCGACAAGAAGTAGGAAGTAATGGAGAATAATATCTCTTTTAATTTTCTACTTCTCTATAAATTTCCTCAGACTCTCTTGGGTAAGTGGCTTATTGAGGTATGTTAAGATATAGACATTCTTTTTTGACTTCGAGATGTCTTTAGGGTCGAGCGAAGAAGTGAGCATTATTATTTTACAATATTCTTTGGTTTCATCAGATAGTTTCTCAAACTCATCAATAAATTGAAACCCATCCATAATTGGCATATCTATATCCAGAAATATAAGCTCAGGTAAAAATTTAGTAGCTCCTTCTTTTATTTTCTCAATGTTTCTAAGGTATTCTAAGGCACTTTTGGCACCGGAGTGAACGAAAATATTATAAGCCATATCTATAGACTCTACCATTTTCAGGTTGATAAGATTGTCAATCTCGTTGTCGTCTATCAGCATCACAGCATTCAGTTTTATTTGCGATCTGATAATTTTAGTTTTGGGTGGAGCCATAGTATTTCCTAATAAATTGCAAGACTGATTTACCGATAATATTTTACACAATAGTAAGACATTTACGAGAATTTAGTGAAAAAAGATTAAAATTCAAATTGAATTCCCTGTGCCAAATCAAATTTACCACTGTAATTTATAGTATTGGTTTGACGCCTCATATACGCTTTCCATGCATCAGAACCCGATTCTCTGCCTCCGCCCGTTTCTTTTTCACCACCAAATGCACCTCCAATTTCAGCCCCTGAAGTAGCAATATTTACGTTGGCAATGCCGCAATCAGAGCCTGATTGGCTCAAGAATATTTCTGATTCTATACCATTATTTGTAAATATAGCAGACGACAAACCTTGGCGAACTCCATTTTGCAGTTCAATTGCATCTTCTACTTTACCTTTATACTTTATCAAATATAATATTGGGGCAAATGTTTCTTCTTGCACACTTTCAAAATGATTTTCTACCTCAACCAAAGCAGGAACTACATAATTAATATATTCCAGTTTTTCAGAACTAAACATTGTACCACCATATATCAAATTCCCTCCTTCACTTTGCACTTTTACCAATATTGATACAAATTTATCAACTGCATTTTTATCTATTAAAGGTCCAACCAAAGTCGCTCGATCCATTGGATTGCTAATCCTCAATTTAGAATAGGCTTCAAGTAACATTAATTTCACTTTATCATATATTTTTTGATGCACAATTACTCTTCTTACAGAAGTGCATCGCTGACCAGCAGTGCCTACTGCCCCAAACAGCACTGCTTTCACTGCCATTTTAATGTCTGCATTAGGCGTAATGATTACAGCATTGTTTCCTCCTAATTCTAATATTGATTTACCAAGCCTAGCAGCTACAGCCTGCCCTACGTGTCTGCCCATTTCAGTTGAGCCTGTGGCGGAAACCAAAGCAACTCTTTTATCTTCGGCTATTTTTCTTCCAATTTCGGCATCGCCAATCACCAAATTGAATACCCCTTCAGGAATTTGGTTTGATTTCAGCACATCAGCTATTATATTTAGGCAGGCTATAGCAGTGAGTGGTGTTTTCTCCGAAGGTTTCCAAATACACACATTTCCACACACGGCAGCAAGCATGGTATTCCAAGCCCAAACCGCCACAGGAAAATTAAAAGCAGATATGATACCCACCACGCCCAAAGGATGGTATTGTTCGTACATTCTATGCCCTACACGTTCCGAATGGGTTGTAAGCCCGTACAATTGTCGAGAAAGCCCCACAGCAAAATCGCATATATCAATGATTTCTTGTACTTCGCCCAAACCTTCTTGAATTGTTTTACCCGTCTCTACAGTAATTAATTCGCCCAAGGCTTGCTTATTTTCTCTAAATTCATTGCCAATCTGACGAACGATTTCTCCTCTTTTGGGTGCAGGAATTAGCCGCCATTTTAAAAAAGCCAATTGGGCTTTGGCTATTATTTTTTCATATTCTTCACCATTGGCAAACTGAACCGAAGCCAAATAAGAATTATCAATTGGAGTGTGAATATCTCTTTTAGTGGCGAGTGCTGAAATTTTGCCCCATTCCAAGCCCGTGCTATAGGCCGGATTATTTTTTATAATTCCTAAGGCAGAAAGATAAATATGGTATTTCGATTGGGACAAAGCTTTTGATTTAGTACAGAGCAAAAATAAAAAATCCCCTCGTTTTGCAAGGGGATTTTTTTAATTTAAACAGCTTCAGCTGTATTCATTATTTCATTTTGTATCCTAATAGATTCGCCATGAATGGATTGTAAATAGCTTTCAACAAATTCCTGCGAAAGGCCTTTCTTTTTGCCTTCCTCTACGCTATTCTGTACCACATCTTGCCAACGATTCGATTGCAAAATAGTGATGTTGTTGTCTTTCTTATATTGGCCTATTTCTTTGGCAACTTCCATGCGTTTTGCAATCAGATTGAGCAAATCTTTGTCGATGCTATCAATCATATCTCGCAATTCTTCCATTTTATTTAATACAAATGGGTCCGAAGACGTTCTGTCTCTAATTACTAGAGAATTAAGAATTCTGCCCAATTCATCGGGAGTCACTTGTTGCTTGGCATCTGAAAGTGCTACAGCAGGGTTTCTGTGAGCCTCAATCATCAATCCGTCATAATCCAAATCCATCGCCTTCTGAGCCACTTGTTGAATAAATTCACGCGTGCCGCAAATATGGCTTGGGTCGCAAATCATAGGCAACGCGGGAATTCTTCTTCTCAATTCCAATGCCAATTCCCATTGCGGTTTGTTTCTGTATTCGGAATTAATGGAAGTAGAAAAACCTCTATGAATGCCGCCTAATTTCTTAATGCCTGCTTTATTTAGCCTTTCCAAGCCTCCAATCCACAATTCTAAATCGGGATTGATTGGATTTTTTACAAATACTGGCACATCTACTCCTCTCAAAGCATCGGCAATTTCCTGCATTCCAAAGGGATTTACTGTTGATCTTGCACCTATCCAAAGTATTTGCACTCCAGCTTTCAATGCTTGTTCTGCATGTTGTGCATTGGCAATTTCAGTCGCTACTGGCTTGCCTACCGCTTTTCCTGCATTAGTAAGCCATGCTAGACCTTCCAGTCCTATGCCTTCGAATGTGCCTGGTCTGGTACGTGGTTTCCATATTCCAGCTCGAATAATAGATACTTGTGGTGCATATTTTACAATATTTTGCACCGTTTCCATTACTTGTTCTTCACTTTCAGCGCTACAAGGGCCTGAAATGATGATGGGAGCTTGCAAATTATATCCCCATTTTTCAACGGGAATTAAGTCTAAATCTATTTCCATTACTACTTAAATGATTGAATCTTATTAAAGAAAAGTTTGCAAAGATAAATTGAAATTATTGAAATTTTAAGAATTGATAGCATAAAAGACAGCCTTACGGAAAGGCATAGATTTTATAGAAGGCCTGAGGAAGGCCAAAATCGATAAAAGCAAAAAAATGAAAGGCTAAAAATATGTTGTTGAATGCTGTTTTTCACCGACTCAATAAAATAAAGTCGGCAAAAGTAAGGGCTGCAATTGAGCATTCCAATAAACGTGTAGATAATTAAATATTGATAGGTATATTCAGTATCTATACTTCACAACTCTTATGCCATTATTTAGCACACAGATGACACTGATGAAACTAATATTCACTGAAATTTCCGCTTCTTTTTAATTGTAAATTCTATTGAACTGGATTTGGAATTGCAAAATCTCATTATCCTAATTATGGCTATTGGATTCTGAGACTTTGTTATGTGCAACAACCACAGAACAAAAAAAAATACTTTACCCAAATTCAGACTGCAAATTTTCGAAATCTTCCTTTATAAATTATTTGCACTTTTGACCTAAATAGCTACTATCTTTGCGTAGCAATAATCACTTAAAAAGTATCATTAAAATAAACTTAACTTTTCTAAATCATGAAAAAAATCTACAAATCATTATTTGTAATGATGGGAATTACTTCCCTATCATTTGGTCAGCCTTTCATTGAAGACCTAAATCTTTCACAAGGCTCAGGACTCCCACATACTCCACTTTCTGTAAAAATAAAAAATGCAATTGGAGAAGAATTGAATGTTTTTATCACTGTACCATGGGGAAGTAACGGTGGATATGACGAAAACTGTATGGCACCAGTTGGCAATATGACCAACGGGCTCGCAGGGAAAGCCCACAATTGCTTTTCATATGCTCTATATTCAGGCCAGGGAGGGCCTTACTATGGCAAATACTTATTTGTTGTTGGAGCCAATGTAAAACCCATCAATGCAGTAGTTAATTGCCAGGTGCAATCTTTTGGCAGCTATCTGGATTACAATGCATTACTCAGAGGTTTTGATCAAATCAATGCTCCAACACAAAATGGCGATGTTATAATTTATACCGGGTACGAGTCGTTTGCAGGAGCTACTATTCCCCTTCATGCTGCTATTATGCATAACACCAGTACTGGAACTTTAAGACAGATTCCTGCTTTATTAGGCACATATGAAGAAACTTCTATGACAACAGTAGACAGTGATTGGGTGGTTGCAAAAAACTGCACGAAAACTTATTACCGCCTAAAGCAACCGTATGCGGCTAATTCTAATGCAGGAGTTTCAGGTTATTGTTCCAACATTAGAAGAAGTAATGCAAGCGATATTGTTTTGAATATAACAGGGTCCAATGAGTTCTGCCAGGAAACAATTAATGCATATAGTGCAATTATTGGGAGTAGCAGTGCTCAAGGAGGCTCTTATACTTGGTCTGTTCCAGCCGATCTTTATATTTCAGGTGCAATGACTTCTTCGGTAGCCAATGTAGGAGGTTATGGAGGATCTTATACTTTTGGGGGCAATCCTAATGGTGTTCCTTTTAAAAATCTGAATATCTCTTTAAATTATACTGATAACTGTCATTTAGGTACTAATACAAAAACAAAAACAGTAAAGTTTAAAGGCAAAGTACAGTCCAATGCTATTATGCTTTCTATTAACCCTACATGCCCGACTGCAAATAACAATGTAACGATATCCCGTAATTCTTTGACAGGTGTGTACGGTTATGACTGGTTCTTGGGAGGTTTCATTGGTATGGGCTGGACATATATAAGCGGACAAGGAACTAACAATCTTATAGTAAGAACACCTTCAAATGCCCGACCTGGGTATGTACACATGAAAGTTTCTAATGAATGCGGAATAACTGACGGGGCTGGGAGTGCCAATATACATGTGCAAGGCTATGTTCCTCCCTATTGTGGTATAGTTCCTGGATTAAGAATAGCTGCCGAAGAACTTGAAGGAGTGGTATCTACCGCCAATATTTACCCTAATCCAGCTTCAAATCACGTAACTGTTTCAGCTTCAGGTACTGTTACTATTTATGATTTGTATGGCAAAATAGTAAAGCAGGTTTCGTCTGAGGGACCTGAAGTAACAATAGATCTCAATGGATTTGAAAATGGCATTTATATTTTAAATGGGAAAAAACTAACTGTTCAAAAATGAGACTGTATAAAAGCAGGCCCTTTATGAGCTGTAATTATTAAAAGGTATAATAGAAAAAGTATACTAATACCCCTCGCTCGCCTTTGGCGAGTGGGGTATTCCAAGTGTCATGCATATGTATCCAAAATAAGATTTACCATCGATTGATCCAAAACTTTTAAAGGACAAGACAAAATCTGATTAAATGCTTTGTGAGAAACAAAGCAAGGTTATGAATATTGTTATTGGCACACAGATGACACAGATGAAGCTGATTTTCTCCGATAAAATCGGTTATTTGGGGATGGTAAATTCTATTGATTGATTTGAATTGGAAGCAGGAAATTCAAATTATGATAAATTTTTTTAATTATTATATAGATGAAATGGGATTTGTTTTATTAAAGTAAATACATTTTTAGATACTTTATACCATTAAAAAATATAAGAAATTAGTGAAAATCAACCCAATCTGTCAAATCAGTGTTCCATGAAACTAGACTTTCCTTATCCTCTCCAAAGCCAATTGCAATCTTTCTTCTGTGGTGCAGACCGATATTCGTAGATAGCCTTCTCCATTCGAACCAAAAATGAATCCAGGCGTGAGAAATACATGGGCTTTTTGCAAATAATACTCTGTAAATTCTTCTGAAGTTTTGAATTTT
>CAZMFZ010000022.1:10942-38222 GCA_964565665.1 uncultured Bifidobacteriaceae bacterium
CTTGCTGTTTGTTGAATTTGGAGCCCACTGTGTCCATTATTTCCCAAATTACCTCTCTTCTTCTTTTATAAATGGCATTTTGGGCATCGTGCCATTCTTTTGTATTGTTTACTGCTGCCGCTGCGGCATGTTGGATAGGTAAAAAATGGCCTGAATCTATATTGCTTTTTACTTTTAATATGTTTTGCACATATTCGGCAGCCCCTACAACCAAGCCAACTCTCCAGCCTGCCATATTGTGCGATTTACTCATCGAGTTCAACTCCAATGCCACTTCCCTGCCCCCAGGATATGCCAATATACTCAATTGATTATGGTTCAAAATCGAACTATATGGATTGTCGTGCACAATTAAAATCTTGTGTTTTTGTGCAAATGCAATGGCTTTCATAAAAACCTCATCTGTAGCCGGTGCTCCTGTGGGCATATTTGGATAATTAAGAAACATCAACTTCACTTTACTGTAATCCTGTTTATCCATTGCTTCAAAATCAGGATAATATCCGTTTTTCTCTATCAAATCGTAGTTTCGCACGGTAGCTCCTGCTATTTTCACTGCCGATGTGTAGGTCGGATAGCCTGGATTAGGTACTAATACTTCATCTCCAAAGTCTAAAAACGTAAGTGCAATGTGCATAATGGCTTCTTTCGAGCCTAACAATGGCAATATCTCTGTATCAATATCCAGATCAACATTATAAAGCGATTTGTATTTCATCGCAAATGCCTGTCGAAATTCTTTCAGACCAATATAAGACTGGTAACCATGATTTTTAGGGTTTTGGGCCGATCTTATCAGGGCATCTACCGTAGCCTCAGAGGGAGGCAAATCAGGATTGCCAATTCCCATGTTCACTACATCTATTCCCGCTTGGTTCATCTTGCTGATTTCTTTCAGTTTCAATGAAAAATAGTATTCTTTTGTGTCGCCTAATCTTGTGGCAGGTTGTATGATCATTATTTAATCCTATATGATTATTTATCGTAGTTTTCTATGTTTAAAATTTAGTAGTCTTGCAGCTCAATTGAGGCCTTAAATCATCAATATATTTATTATATGCATGACATAAAGGCATATAAACAGAGTTTTAAACCTTACAAAGATAGTTTGGTGTCATGAAAAGACAGTTTTAAACCTTACAAACATAGTTTGGTGTCATGAAAAGACAGTTATAAACCTTACAAACATAGTTTGGTGTCATGAAAAGACAGTTATAAACCTTATAAACATAGTTTGGTGTCATGAAAAGACAGTTATAAACCTTATAAACATAGTTTTGGTGCTTATAATTTTAATTATTAAGCTTTTCAATTATTTTTAAAGCTGTAAGAAAGCAACTTATCTATTATACTTCATGATTTTATATTCTTTACATTGATTTATAATTCTATCAGATTCCATTTTCATATTCACCCAATACTTTGATAGATTTGGTGGCTTTTGTTAAAGCGTTAATAGCATTTGAGTAGTTAATGTAATTGTCAAACACAATATCGGTGTGAAAGAAATATTCCCATTCGTTACCAATATAAGGTGTAGAGGTGAATGTCATCACATTCATTTTATGGTCTGTTAACAAATTCATCACTTTGCTCAAGCCACCAATTTCGTGTGGCAAACTGAAACATAATGTCGCCTTGTTGATATTAATAGATTTGTTAGCGATATTATGTTTCACATTTGGATTGGCTATTACCAGAAATCGTGTAAAATTCCTTTCACTGTCTTCAATATTTTTTTTCAATATTTGAAGTCCAAACTTTTCGGCCACACCTTCACCAGCTATGGCAGCTATGCCTTTCGATTGATTTTTGGCTATTAATTCTCCCATATAGGCTGTATCTTCTGCTTCAACCAATTTGATTTTAGGGTTTTCAGAAAAATACTTGATACACTGCATCAGTGCCATGGGGTGAGACCGGACCTCTGTAATTTCATCAACAGATTGATTGGGTAAAGCCAACAAACAATGTTCAATTCTCAGAAAAGTTTCACCTATAATTTGGTATTGAGATTTTCTGAGCAATGAATAATTGAAAAGAATAGTGCCTGCAATGGTGTTTTCTATCGCCATAACAGCACAATCTGCCTCGTTATTATCTAATGATTTGAATAGATTAACAAACGAATCGCACATAACCAAATGCTGTGGTGCACCAAAATATTTTTCAGTAGCAATGGCATGAAACGAACCTGTAAAACCTTGAATAGCAACCTTCACTGTAATGAAAAATTTTGCAAAACAAGGGATAAAACACCAGCCTTGCAAATGAAGCTTAGAATAAACTTCATTTCATATTTCGTTTCAAAGCCAGCATTTCAGCAGCACTTAAGCTTGTTTTATGGGCAAAATCAAATATGAGTTTTTTATTGGCTGATTGCTTGTAGTAGTACTGAATATTTACATCTGCCAGGCCAGACAAGCGGGTATTGAAATGTGAGGCCGAATTTACAAGGCCTGAAAGAAGCTTTTCGTCAAAATAATTGAGCTTTTTCAGGGCTTCCATGGCGTTTATTCTGGTGCGAAATTCATAAGGAGGGCAGGCATAATTCACCAATTCACCAATAAACTTGGCTCTATCAATGCCACAGGCTATTTCCAACCACTTGATTCTGATATTTCTACCGCTGTTCCCTATTTCATTTTTGGTGATATCGAGATATGCTTGGATATTTTCAGGAAACCGTAAGCTAAGTTTATCTAAAGTTTGCTCTACCGTGATATAAGAGGAATCGGAAAGCAATTTTCTAAGCTGAGGCTCCATATCAGAAGCAATCGGATTAGAATGCGTCAGTACCGCCCTTCTCACATGTGCGTCTTTATCAATCAAAGCCAGTTTTATCAATTCTTTGCTTGATTTGGCTGTGTCAGCTATCAATTGGCCAATGATTTCCGCTTTTACCGCATGAAATTTTTCTTTCAAATACACACTTGTAAGCACATCTCTTTTCTTGTCTATCTCTACATTTTTTAAGGCAACTACGGCATCAAATCTATCGAGCATGTAGGGCGCTTTCAATGCTTGTTTAAAATATTCTTCTTGATATTTTATAAATGAAACTGATTTCAAAATTTGAGAATTAGGGTCGAAAAGCACAAAATCAATGTCCAAATTGCTTTTATTTGGTATTAGTATTCTGTGATACTGATTTTCAATCATAGGTTGCAAAGAATCTTTTGTGCCGTCTTTATACCACACTTCAAGCTTTATTGGTGTCTTAAATAAGCCTACCAAATCGTTTGTTTCATGCGTTTGCTCAATAGAAATTTCAGTAGAACGCTCGTTTTTGGTGTTTTTAACATCTGTCCAGCTTACTTTATAGCTGGGTTCTCCACCTTTATACACCCATTGCTCCCAAAATCCATTCATCGGCATGCCCAATACATCTTGAAAAGCAATCATTAATTCATTTGCATCAACATTTTTATAGGCATTTTTTTCCAAATAATATTTTATCACTCGGTTGTAATTGTCTCTGCCCACCATGTATTTCATCATTTCTATAATAAACGCTCCCCGCTGATACCATCTCACGCTGCCTCCATTGGTGCTTGCCATAGCTTTTTTATTTGTAAGTGAAGCTGTAATAGCATCATTGTTGGCCAATCGCCTGTTCCAATCAAATTGATTTATTCCAAAAGCTTCTTTATCAAATAGCCACCCATAATATGTAGCAAAGCTTTCCTGCAACCAACTGTCAGATTCTGATCGGGCAGTAATCAAATCGCCAAACCATTGATGGGTTAGCTCGTGGGCATTCACATACACATAGTTTCTATCAAGATAGCCGCGATTATCAACACAATAAAAATCGCCAAAAACCACCGCGGAGGTATTTTCCATTGCTCCGAAAGTATAATTTTGTACAGGGATTTGCGAAAACGAAGGCTTCCAAGGATAAGGAATGCCAATCTCCTTTTCCATGAAATCGAACATTTGCACCATATATTTATAGGTGTGGTCAACTTTGTCTTTATGGTCAGGATAATAATATAGCCTCAAAACAATTCCTGATTTCGATTTCAATTCTTTAATCTCGTATTTGCCAATGCCCAACATGATCAAATAAGGAGAATGGGGCTTGTCCATTTTGTATTTCCATGTTTTTGAGCCGTCTCCGTTTTCCTTTTCAAGCAATTTTGCCCCGTTTGATAGTACTTTATATGCTGAGTTAAATGTTACGTTTACTTCCGAAATCACTTTATCGTTCATATCATCGTACATCGGTATCCAGTTGCGGTTGTCTATTGCTTGCCCTTGCGACCATATTTGCTTTTGAGAAATGTGAGTGGAGTCGCTCCAACCGATGAAATACAATCCCTTTTTGGGGCGAGCTTCATAATTCACAACCAAAGTGTATTTATTGCCGAAAGTTAAATTTGAAGTAAAAAATATATACCCAGCTGTATCGTGTTTGAATTCAATTTTATTGCCATTCAAAGTAGCGTCCTTTACTATCAAATCACCTTTGGCATCAAGGCTTATGTTTTCAACTTTATTTCTGAGAGGAGTAAAAATATGCGTTACCTTGCCTTTCACTAAGCCTTCCTTTTCAACAAACGACAAGTCAAGCTTAAGTTCTTGAAAATCAAGCGGGTGCTCTCTTGGCGAAGTAGAAACATCAATCTCGCGTTTGAACATCTTGGGTTGGGAAAACAAAATGCTACATGAAAAAATGAAAATAGACACGAAAGCAAAAAGATGTCGCATAATTCGGAGATTAAATATTGATAACTTTAGATTTGAATAGCAAATTAACAAAAAATTAACATCGATGTTTAAATTCCTAGCTATACTGCTTGTAAAGTTTTACAAATACAGCATTTCGCCCTTTTTCCCTATGGCTTGCAGATATACACCTACTTGCTCGCAATATGCTGAAGAAGCGATAAAAAAATACGGGGCTTGGAAAGGAATGTGGCTTGGAATGAAGCGGATAAGCCGTTGCCACCCTTGGGGCGGAAGTGGGTACGACCCAGTGGGATAAATATCTTTTATGCTATGTGCACCGCAAAGCATGGTGTAATTCTACTATTACTCTTAAAGATCCTTTCTATGCCCTGTATCAATCACAGTGAAAGTAAGGATATTGTCTTCAATAGGATAGAGTACCCTATAGTCAGAATAACGAATACGGTAATCTGGTCTGTTGGTGAGCTTTTTAGAGCCAGGGGTCGTGGGGTTTTTTCTAAATCTAAAATCCTTTTATTGATTTCGTTACGTACCTGATTGGGCAACTTTTCCAGTTTTTTAAAAGCATACTTTGTAATAACAAGGGTATAGTTATTTGGATAAGATTTCAAACTGGTTGAGGGCATCTCTAAAAGGTATCAGTTCATTTTTATGTTTAATGGCTTTGTCAAAAGCTAGTACCTCATCATAATCTTCAATGAGTTCCAATACTTTTTGGTAATCGCTCATAGGCAAGAAAACGCCAATGTTTTTTCCTTTAGGGTCTTTTACAAATGTATGGTGAAGGATAAGCATCGTACTCTACAATTAATGTGTTAAACTAAGAACTTGTTTATTTTTTGCATGTCAACACTGGAATCTGCATAGTTGAAAAAGTTTAAAGTATAATTATTAACCTGAGCCAATTTAAACCTATTCTTAATAAATAGAGTTTGATTTATGTAGTTATTTTTATATATGCATTTCCCTATCAAGTGTTTACCCTTCATTTTAAATCTATTAACTACTTTGCCGATTGGCATACAACTTGCCGATATATTTTCCCAAAATATCAAATTCGAGGTTTACGCTATCGCCCACTTGCAGGTATTGAAAAGTGGTATGCTCGAAAGTGTAAGGTATAATGGCAACAGAAAAAAGCCCATTCTCAGATTTTACCACCGTAAGGCTGGTGCCATTCACACAAATCGATCCCTTTTCTACCGTTATGTTGCCTTTAATGGCATCATATTCAATTTCAAAATCCCAACTACCATTTTGCTCGTTTATGGCCAATACTTTGCCTGTTTGGTCTACATGGCCTTGCACCAAGTGTCCATCAAGTCTATCGCCAAGCCTCATGCAACGTTCCAAATTTACCATATCTCCTATTATAAGTGAGCCAAGGTTCGATCTTTCCAAGGTTTCTTTAATGGCTGTTACTTGGTAGCTCTCATTTTCAATAGCCACCACCGTAAGGCACACTCCATTGTGAGCCAAACTCTGGTCTATTTTTAATTCATTTGTAAATGAAGAAAGCAAGCGAAACGTAGTGTTTTCTCCCGCTACAATTCTATCTTGAACCAAACCAAGGGCTTCTATAATGCCTGTGAACATAGTATAAATTACTTGAAAGCTATTTGTGGATTAATAGTGCAATCCTCAGCCTACATTTACCATTATGCAAACACCTTTTAGTGATACTTACAAACACAAAGGCATGAGGAAATCTCTGTCCGATTACTTGGCTCAGAAAGGAATCAAAGATAAAAAAGTATTAGCTGCCATAAACAAAGTACCACGACATTTCTTTTTTGAAACCGCCCTTATTGAACATGCTTACGAAGACAAAGCTTTTCCCATTGGCGAAGGTCAAACCATCTCTCAGCCCTTTACTGTGGCATCGCAAACCCAATTGCTAGAGGTAAAACAAGGCGATAAAGTACTTGAAATAGGCACGGGATCGGGCTATCAAGCGTGTATTCTGCTCGAACTAGGGGCAATGCTATATACTATTGAATACAACAAAATACTTTTTGAACGTACTCGGCAATTTTTGCCCAAAATTGGCTATCAACCCAAATTTTATTGTGGGGACGGAACCAAGGGCTTGCCCTCTTTTGCTCCATATAATAAAATAATAGTAACAGCAGGTGGGCCGTTTGTACCCGAAAGTTTGATAGGCCAGTTAAGTGTTGGAGGTATATTGGTAATTCCAGTTGGTGATGAATCGAAGCAAAAAATGCTAAAAATAACCCGCCTTACCGAAACAGAATTCGAGAAAGAAGAGCATGGCTTTTTTAGCTTTGTAAAGCTAAGGGGAAGTGAAGGCTGGAGCTGATTGTATTTATTTTGCCATTGCAGTTCGCTTAAATTAATATAAAACACCTTCCAAGTTTTGAAAAGCTTGGAAGGTGTAATCAACCAAAAATCTTAATCACCTGCTGATTTTAGAAAAAGTCCCAAAGCAAATTCACTTGTTATAGACCCAATTAATGATACTCCATATTTAAAATATCACAATAACAATGGGGGAATAGTAGTAAAAAAATCGAACGTAACTACCCTCAGCGTGTCGGAACAATTATTTCATTTCCCAATTACAGGTCAGATTCACATTAATATTTAATCCTGCAATCCAGCCTCAGGTGAACCTAATTTATGTATGTGGAAAGTGCAGGAAGTATAGTAATCAAAAAGTTTATTGGCACGTCTTGGGTAAATGTCGGAACTTCAATTACTATTACTCCTCGGACTCTAGTACTAAATCCTTAGCCATGAATCTTGTTTCGAGTCAATCTGGCATGTCATAATCCAACTTGTAATTTTCCACTCAGCATTTTCCCAGATTTGGAAAATACCCTTATAAAATATAATCCCGGGGCTAAAGATTTTACATCTAAAGATGAATCTGTGACCGTCACTTTTTCGGTTACAGACCATCCTGTTACATCGTTAATTTGCAAATAAGACCAAGAAGAAACCGAAAGCTTTACTAGTTGGCTGGCTGGGTTTGGATAAAAGCGTAATGATTCACTTTGATTATCTTCCATTATTCCCAAGGTAATTCCCAATACCGTAATTAAGGAAGAAGCGGTAAAACCTCCATCTTGTGTGGAAACTGTAACCGTAGCCGTTCCTTTATTCAAGCCACTTACCAGCCCCGTGCTATTCACGCCAGCCACAGAAGCATTGTCCGAGCTCCAGGTTAGGTTTATATTAGTAGCTGCAGCAGGGCTAATTGTTGCTGTTAATTGAACTTCGTTTTCTTGTACCATCGTTACACTTGTGGGCGAAACAGAAACACCAGTTACGGCTACGGCAGGAATAACGGTTATCACAGTAGAAGCAGTTATACCTCCAAAAGTACCCGTCACCGTTACCATTCCCTCAATGATGCCCGATAGAACACCCGTTATAGAATTGATAGAGGCGATAGAGGGATGGGACAAACTCCAGGTTGGAGTAATATTTACATTTGCATTAGAAGGACTGTATGCATACACCAATTGCAAGGCATTGCCCACGCCAACTGTGCCCATTTTTCCAAGGCCTGATACGGTGGCAGAAATAATAGGAATGATTGATACTTGACCTGAAATGGTAATAATTTTGAAAGCAGACACGCTTCCGTAGACACCTGTAACAGTTACTGATCCATTGCCAATAGCCGTTAACAAGCCCGAGGAACTAATGGTAGCCACAGATGCGGGTATGGTGGTGGCTGACCACAACACATTTGTATTTGTGGCATTTGCAGGAGCAAAAGTACTTATCATTTGCAATGTACCGCCATTGGTAGAGATGGCTGAAACGCCTCCTAAACCTGATAAAGTTGCTGCTGATACAAGAATGGCATTGGCTGGGCCGCTTTCCAAGGTTCTAATTATATGTTGGCTATTCTTTCCAAGCCAAGTACCTGGAAAAGTATTGTCGGAATATAGGTAAACCGAACTACCAGCTAAGTACAGATAAGAGTCATCCGCAACAATATTGGTGGCTCCAAAAGAATTGTTGAGACTAACATTAGGATTCCAATCTGTCAATGCACCTGAAGAGGCATCGACAGTTGCAATATAATGCCGTATCACTGCACCTATTTTATTAAAACCGCCTACTACATACACCAATCCATCTTTTGCAAGTATGTCATTGACTTCATTATCAGCATTTGGATTCCAAGGAGTTGCAGTGCCAGAGGTGGCATCTAGTGCTGCTAGGCGGTTGCGTGCCACTCCGCTCACCGTGGTAAATCGGCCAGCTACATAAACCGTATTTCCGCTCACATCTATGGCATTTACTCTGTTACTATTAGAGCTGGTGTTTGCTTGCCAACTGTTCACGTTACCAGAGGGGATATCGATTGCAGCCAAATTTCTTCTTAAGATACCGCCTACAGTAGCAAATTCGCCTCCAATATACATTGTATTTCCTATAATTTTTGAAGTGCGAATTTCACCGCTCACATTGGGATTAAAAGCAGTAATCGATCCAGTGGTGGCATCTACTGCCGCTAATCTATTACGATTTGCTCCCGCTATGGTATTAAATTGACCTCCGATATATACTTCATTGTCCTTTACATTTATGGATTTTACAGCAAAGTTCGCATTGGGGTTCCAGCCCGTTACGCTGCCTGTTGTTGCATCTATAGCGGCTATATAATTGCGGTTTATGCCTCCTATGGTAGTAAAAAATCCGCCAGCGTACACGGTGTTTCCACTTAAGGCAAAGCTCTCTATATAGTTGTTAGCATTGGGATTCCAGTTGGTTTCGTTTCCCGTACTAGCATCAAGTGCAGCAATAAAGTTTCTTGGTGCACCCCCTACTGTTTGAAAATCGCCACCAGTGTATACGCGCCCACCTGCCAAAGCTATTGCGCGTATCCAAATAAATCGATCATTATCGACCCGTGCTTTATTGGTGTTGGGATTCCAACCCAATAAAGTCCCGTTATTTAAATCAAAAGCAGCAAGCCCATTTCTTGCAACTCCTTGAAATGATTTAAATCTGCCACCAACATATACTGCATTATTATTTACCGCTATTGTTTCAACACCTCCGCTGGCAAACTGGAGTAAAGAAGATGGTGCCCAACTTGTAAGGCCAAATCCTAAACCGGTAGTATTTACGGCTGCCAACCCACTCCACCGAATTTGATTTCTGACACCAGTAAATGCCCCTCCAAGATATGCCGTGTTTCCAGCTATTGCTATGGCAGTTACTGCACCACTTGGATCAGGATTCCAGCCTGTAATTGAGCCAGTGGAAATCTCGAAGCTGGCAATATAGTTCTGAGTTTTCCCTGCGATAAAACCAAAAAGGCCTCCTACATACAATGTATTGTTGTTTACTACTAGGGTGTATACATGAGTATTTGGATCTGGATTCCAGCCTGTAACAGAGCCTGTGGTAAGGTTGATAGAAGCCAAATTTTTTCTCGCAACGCCCATAATGGTTGTGATGTTTCTCCCACCAACGAAAAGAGTATTGCCACTTAAAGCCATGGTAGTGATTTCACCACCATAGTAAGTTGTACTGGAATTAAAGTTAGTGGCAATGCCAGTAGTTGCATTTAGTGCGGCAAAACCGCTGCGATCAACCCCGCTTATATTGGTAAAGCCTCCCGAAACATATAAGGTATTGCCAGCAAGTAATAAAGCCTTTATATCAAAATTGGCACCCGGATTCCAACCCGTAACTTGCTTTGCCGCATTAATTTGCGCAATTCGCAAGCGTGGCACACCTCCTACCTGGCTAAAGGTACCAGCTATAAACCAGCCACCATTTCCATCGGGAACAATCGCATTCACATCTCCGAAAACCAAAGGCCAGCCCTGCTCAGGAAATCCATCATTTTCGTTTATGGGAACAAAGCTTCCCGTTACCGATACATTTACATGCGTAAATAATCCTCCAATATATAGAGTGCTTGTGGTGGTGTTTAAAGTCATCGCAGTAACTTGCCCATTAGTGGCCTGTATGGTGTAACCTTGAGCCTGTACAACATTCGAAAATTGAACAGCGAAAAGGAAAATACTGCCGAGGAGAGCTATTTTTATGTTCATGGTAATTAGGCTAAGTAAATATCATGCAATCTA
Source organism: uncultured Bifidobacteriaceae bacterium (assembly GCA_964565665.1). GTDB lineage: Bacteria > Bacteroidota > Bacteroidia > Cytophagales > UBA9547 > CAZMFZ01. The sequence goes on from CAZMFZ010000022.1 coordinate 21,718, forward strand.
TATAAAAATAACTGTATATTTGTGTGATTTTTTTTGTAAATTTCGACAGAAAGCCCCACTAGTATATCTACATAAGAAATGAGCTACTCAGTCACAATCTTTACCTCGCTCTGTGTACCCAAAGAGCGAAATTCTTGATTTAAATACGTATAAAAGTCTTCTAAGTAATGGGTTAAAAAACCAAATGCATCATTATTAGTTTGACAAAATCTTTGCTGAAGACCAACAATATTTTTGGGGACTATCGACAAAATCCCACCTTACATGCGATAGAATTTTGTGAATATTTTCAATTTTTTGTTCGTTTCGCTATGGGGGGGCCACAAAGCGAGGTGGGGGATTCAGGGCTGGCAATTAGGTGTAGAAATAGAAAATGAAAGCACTTTTGTTTTTGAATTTCAAGTTAATCTCTAGTTGACATTCCGTCTATATTGTTAAAATCCACATCATATCTTTTCTCGTTTTTCAAGGTAATTGTTATTCCACCCAAGTGATTTGGTATGCCCTTTTGCAGTGGTTCAACTTTAGCTATTGGCTGCAATTCTTGGTCGTTCCACGGTTGGTCATCTACCTTATAAAGCAAAACGGATATTAAAAGCTCAACTGGTCCATATTGATTTTCAATGTCTTCATATTCGGAATAAAGCAAGGTGCTTTTTTCACTTTCAGGATTAAGACCTATGTTTTCAACACTATTTATGTGCTTCCATCCCAAGAAGTTAGTAATAGCTATCTGCCTGCCTGGAATTTTGGCAATAGTGCAATTTTTACCTTCTATTATCTTTTTTGTAATCACAGGAGAAGCATTGATATGTGGAATGCTAAAATGCCCAAGGTAAAATTTGCTTTTTCTAATCTTTCGAATGCGTTCTATTCTAATTTCTCCCCCAGGAATTAAAATAGAAGCCATATCAATAAAACAAGGCAAGTTTATAGTTTCAAATTTATAACTAGCCTGACGGTACAAAACTCCATTTCTATATCCAGCGGCATCTACGTGTGTTGGCAGATTGGCTTTGGTATCTACGCCAACGATTGAAACAGTTATATCCGCACTTGCTATTCCGTCTGCCCGCTGTGCCTCCCAAGGAAAGCCAGTATTGTAGACCATTCTGCAATAATTGGGGTCTTGATCATGCACCTTTCCAGGCCTTATTTCTGCCATCCCAGTATTTCCATCATTGCTCAAAAGCATTCCCATACCCGAAGAATATTTTGAATACACCTCACCTTTTTTGATTTTGCCCCAGTGGCCTATTTCTTCTTTATCAGTCCAAAAAGGATGCGCTTTTGGAAGGGTAAGGGCAATAAAACTAAGAAACATCCAATATGGGCTTGCCGAACAACTATAACTTTGTATACTATGGTCAAACGGACCATAAAACCCCAGCGAAGGAATACCTTGATTAAAAAACGAAGGGTGAGTTACAAACTGTAGTAGTGCGCTTGAGGCTATTCTCCTTGCCTCACCTGGAAGTGACCAAGATTTTGTGCTGTCTAGAAACGCCCCAGCCAAAGCTGCACTCGCACCTAATCGGTATATTATGCTGCGACCATACATATTTATTTGGCCATTTCTGCTAAAAATTAGCGGATAAGTTTTGTAGAAGGCCTCTTGTTGCTTTAATATGAAAGCAGCTCGATCTGGAGCATTTTTTTTGCCATATTTCTCTACCCAAACGGAATTGTAAAGTTGAAACACATGAACGGTATAGTAATCATAGCTATGGTCGCGATACCAGCCATCGCCCACGTGGTGCAATAGTAAATTATCAATGTGCGACAGCATTAATGCTTTATCAGACCGATAACCATTGTTTTCTAGAAAAGTAAGCATCATTACATTGAAGTAACGCCAGTTGTGGGTATTTGTCCAAGAAGTGCCCCATTCCAATACTTTTTGGGCAACTTTGTCCTTTTCTTCTTTGGACAATCTGTTCCAAAACACATCAGGCAACACCATGTTCCACAAGCTCAAGTTGCCCAATTCGCAAGTCGGTTGAAAGGGATATGTTTTGGGTGCACCAATGTAATAGCTGCAACTAGGATCAGTTAATAATTTTAATAAATGGAATTTGTAATAATCAATCAATCGGATGCCACGAATGGTTAGGTCAGGATTTATTGCTAGCATTGGGGCAGCTACATTAAATGTACGTGCAATAGCTTCAAATATAGCTGCACTTCGCTGGTCTTTGTTTGCATTTTCATTGCCATTAGCTGGGTAGCTATTACCTGCAAACTTTGGCAAAAACATAGGCGTTTTTATATCATCTACATATTGAAAAGCTCCCCCCAAAATGTGCTCACCACACCTTATCCACTCTTCTCTAGTCATGCCTGAATAGGGAGACTTCACAAAATCCGGATTATTTAACGCAAAAGGAGCTAGGAAATACAAGGAATCATTTGCCTTTTTTTGTATAATCGAATCATTTTGAGGTACTACTTTCCCTTTGCAAAATGCCAATTGAGCAGCATTTACTAAAAATGCTGTGATTAAAATGATGGTTGTGTTTCTAATCAATTGGGCCATAAAATCTGAAAAAAATTAGTTTATACTTCATATACCAATATCCACGGCATTGGCATTGTATTTTGCATCATTTCGCCTTTTATTAAACTTTTTTTGTAAAAAACTTTTGAAAGGCTATAAGTGGCCATCATTTCGATCAATTATTATTCCCAAAAATACAATTTATTTGCTGAATAGGAGGCAGGATTATGTTTGTTTTCAATTAATAAGTATTTAATTTTATCTCTATATCTATTAGACGAAGAATTGATATGTGATATTATCGCAGCACCTCTATCTCTCTTTGGGTTGCTGTCTTCATCATAAAAATTATGCATGTACCAAGCGTTGTAAGGAATCCATGACTTTATAAACAAAGTATAGTAATCCATAATTAATTCTGCTCGGTCAATCCAATTGGTTATGTGAGTATTTATAGCCATATTAATTATTTTCTTTTATGAATTTCATTGCTTCTTCTTCATCAACTTCAATTGCCAGCTCTACGGCTTTTTTGGCAACTTCCAAAAGTCTTTCACTTTCAACTTTTAGTTTGAAACTTTCTTCTACCAATTCAGCAATTTGCTCTTGTTTCTTGAAGTCTATAATTGGAACCACCACTTGTTCAATTTCTTCTTTACGCCAATGTAGAATGATAGAACCACCTGCATCTCTCTCGCCTTGCATTTGAACAAGTTTAGAGCTTAATGCTAATGTCAAATATTCGGGAATTATTTCTTTGCTGTTTTTTATCTGTAAGTGTAAAATTGCTCCTGAAGTAAAATGGAGGATTTGCCATGACAATATCAAACTGAAAATCTCTGTTGCTATTTTTATCAGTTCTTAATTTTCTGAACTTTTTCCAACCATCTTTATAAGTTTCTCGCCAATCTCTGTCGCCAGCAATTTTATCATCGTCTGAACCTGTTTTCTCGTACCATCTTTCATAATCCAATGTATTTAGGTGTAATACATTTGTTTGTCTATCACCTGCAATTAAATTCAACGTCCTTGCAACACGTACCTCCTTTTCGTCAAAGTCAATTGCAAATACCTTGTCGTTTACGTAGTCGGTACATTCTTGTGGTTTATCTTCAAGGGTGAACAAATGGCTTTTAACCAATCCTTGCTTTTTAAGTATTTGTTCCCAAACATGAAAAATGGTGTGAACAGGAAAACCACAACTGCCAGCGGCAGTATCTATTATTGTTTCCTCCTGTGTTGGATTCAACATTTTTACACACATATCAATAACATAACGTGGTGTAAAATATTGTCCTTTTTCGCCTTTACTGCTTTTGTTAATCAAATATTCAAAGGCTATAAGCGTTATTGGGTAATACGAAAACTCTTGTAATCAAAAACAAAAAAAAGGCTGCCCTTTCGAGCAGCCTTTTTTGTCATTAATTAATGTGCTATTGTTAAGGAGCAGCAGTATAAACTAGTTCATGTGGACCAGCATCTTTAATTACGCCATCTTCAACATCAACAGAGAATGTAGCTTTAAGCTCAACTAATTGTACATAACCGTCAGGTCTTGTATAGTTTTTGCTTACTGTGGCTACTACATCATATGTAGCAGTACCTGATGCAGGTACAGGCAATGTAGAGATAGAAAACTGTCCATTGGCAGGATCGTACGTTGCCAAAAACTCTTCTGTACCTTCATATCCCGCAATTGGCGCGTTCAAAGTTAATTTAACTTTAACATCTGTAGTAATAAAGTTAGTAACCGCAGGCAAAGCATTGGCAGCTACAAATGAACCATTGGAAAGGATATAGCTAACAGCAACATTGTCGCCTGTTTCTGCAGAATTCTTATTAATGATGTCTATAGTAGAGAAACCCGCTTTTGCACCAAAGAAATCTAGGTCGATGTTAGAACCTGCTGAAGTAGTAAGTGTACCTGAAGCAAGGCTGCGCTCAACTATACCTACAATAGTATTTGTGCCTTGTACATAACCTACTCCGTTTACCACAATGCCTGTTGCAAATACAATACCAGCTAATGTTGATTCACTAACTACATCGCCTGAAAGACCAGCACTTAAGCTTACAGTCGAACCAATCAAAGAGCCAGTTGAAGTAGTATTAAAATTAGGAGTAGTGATCCATGGAGCGAATACACCATTAGAACCAGCGATCAAAACATTACCTGTAATCTGATTGATACCTACAAGACCCAAATTGTATGGAGTTACACCGTTACCTCCTAAATCAGAAATGTTTAAAAGCGCTACTTTGTCTAAGAAATTATAATCGCCAAACAACAAGCCTTTAGCAGCACCTGTGAAAAGTACTCTGTCGCTACCAGAATCTAGCAAATAAGAACCTAAGTCTAAAACAGAACCAGAAGTTGCTGGTTTTGGAGCAACTGAAGATAATGAATTTGGAACCGCAATGTTAAAGTATTGCAATTCACCTCCTGTTCCCAATGTAAAAGAAGATTCAACAGAAAGTGTAGCATTAGCACCAGGAACACTTGTGAAAGTATAAATACCGTCAGCATCTGTAGTAGTGTAGAAAACATTTGGTTCGATTGTGTTTGAATATGTCAAACGAACTTTTACGTTTGCAGCCGGAACTGGGCTAGTTTTAGGATCTTTATCAGAATCGATAGTGAAACGACCTTTTGCAGAACCATTCAAACGTGGAAGAGTTACCAAAGTGCTAGCAGAATAAACTACATTTTGGTTTGAGTTGTTTCCTCCTGTTGCATTTGATCCTCCAACATTTATTTGACCATTAACTGAGGAAATAATATTTACTGAAGCATGGCCTTCTGATTTAACAAAAAGCGTAACATCGCCATCATATAAATCGTCAAAAATAGCAATACCATTTTCATTTACAGTTTTGGTAGATGCTCTGCCATTTTGGCTCACAGTTACTTGAGCACCATTCAGGCCTTCTTGTCTTGCATTACCATCAACAGAAGAAGAAATAACATGCACTGAGTATATAACCCTGTTCTGAATCAATCCATTCGGATGTTGGTTTGCATTTGTTACCGTAGGGGCAACCACTTCTCTAGAGCCGCAACCTTGCAATAAGGCAGCACCTACCAAAGCACTCATCAAATAAACTTTTACTTTTTTCATGGAAAACATTAATTAAGGGTAAAAAAACAATTGAAAATTAAATAAATAGATAAAATTTTTAAGAATTAGAATTGTCGGTAGTCAATATTATTTCTTTCGAAAACATCTTTCCTTGGTTGTCAGTCACAGTAAATATCCATTTCTCCGTTGTGTCCGATTGTGGGGTTGTTACTAGCCCTGAAGTGATTGTGGTAGTGTAGTTTGAAGAAAATGGATTGCTAGTGCCGCCATTTAAAATAGAAGTTACAGTCAATACTGCCCCTAAAGTGGGCGTCAACTTTTGTTTTGAAACTTCTATCTTATTGAAGCTGTAATGGGCATATATCCACATTTTTACCTTGAAAGAACTAAAAGGTGCCAAAGTGGTGTCAGCGGTTATGTGTCCCGATTCCTTTAAAAACTGAATCTGATTGGGTGGTACTACAGGTATTTGGTTGGTGTTGCAAGAGGAAAGCATAACAAAAACTGTTAAGCAAAAAAACAAGGCACTTTTCATCAAAGTAAAATAGTTAGGGGTTTGAGAAATAGAAGATGTTGTCAACAATCAAAACAAAAATTTACCGATATGTAAAAATCGATGTGCAATATTACGCAAAGAAATTAATGATGTCAAAATATTATTCCTATAAATATTTAATTTAACAATTACATAATCTTAGCTTAATAGCTAATTGGCTATAAATTAGCATGTTTCATCTTCACTATTGAAAATAAATGACGGTATAAGTAGTATATTTATTTTGAGTTTCATTCGTATAATTACACGAAATGGCAAAAATCATACTCAATTTTTATAATTAATGTAAGCAACAGCCCTACTGCAAATTAATTGCCTTAAATTTGTGGGCTAAGATGCCCACTTATGGAAACAGAATTTACCAGCGAAGTAAGCGAAATCGACCCTAATCTCCTTTATAAGGTTACACACAATCTGCGTGGGCCACTCAATTCAATTATAGGTTTGAGCAACATTGCCATTGTTGAAAGTGAAAATGAACGAACCAACCTTTACCTTGAGAAAATAAAACAAAGTGCCGAAAAGCTCAACGGTTTTATCGATGATTTGCTCAATCTCTCCAAAATAGCATCTGTAGAATCAGTAAAAAAAGATAAAATCATTTTTCAAAATATAATTGAAGATATATTAAGTAGCTTACAATACTTGCCCAATTATAAAAATATTGATATTCTCATTAATATACAGCAGTATGTTGTTTTCTATTCCGACCAGGTAGTAATGTATTCCATTATGCAAAATGTAATTGAAAATTCAATTAAATATTTCGACAGCCACAAGCCTTATTCGTTCTTGAAAATTAAAATACAAGTTACTGAAGAGCTTACCAGAATTGAATTTGAAGACAATGGTATTGGCATTGAAGAGCCTTACCTTGAAAAAGTAACGGAAATGTTTGTGAGAGCGGCCGAAAGCTCTACTGGCAATGGCATTGGCTTATTTATAGTGAAGAAATCGGTAGAAAAGCTCGATGGCACATTGCAAATAGACAGCAAACAGGGCATTGGCACCACAACGGTATTGACTTTTAGATAGTAATCCCATTTAAATCTGTTGACTAAAGCCAACAGCTATGAATCTTTTATTTTTGAAGAGCCATGTTTAGCAATAAAAGCATCAGTTTCGTCTTTATAAGATACTGTTTGGTGGTGTTTCTATTGGTTTTCAATATAACTGATAACTTTATAAATAATTGATTCACTTACAGATACGGCAAAATAATCGTCTTGCCACATAAAATTATCAGCAACTATTTTATTCTGATTGACCCAAAATGACGATTCCCCTTTATCAACTGAGCTACTTTTGCAATAGATTGTTCTCGACCTAATGAAATTAGGCAGTGCAAATGGTCTTTATAACCATTAATAGCTTGTAAATAAATATGTTTCTCTTCACAATTTGCGATAATGTGTTTCTGAACTTTGTATCGGATGTTTTTCTCTAAAAAGGGTTCTCTGTTTTTGGTAGAAAACACCAAATGAATCCAAACTCTAACGAATGCCATATTTAATAAACGTTATCCGTTTCATAAATGAGACGCCAATGAATTTATATTTATCCGTCTCATAAATGAGACGGCAATGAATTTATATTCCCATTCATAGCTGTTGGCTTTAGCCAACAGATTTATAATAATTCATCTAATAAAGAGATGGCAATTAATTTAATTTATCAGTCTCATAAATGAGACGGCAATGAATTTATTTTGACCCATTCATAGCTGTTGGTTTTAGCTAATAGATTTATAATAATTCCTCTAACTTATCCGTCTCATAAATGAGATGGCTATGAATTATATATACCCATTCATAGCTGTTGGCTTTAGCCAATGCCAACAGATTTATAATTTTTACAAATGTTTAGTATACAATCCTGCAGCAATTTTTTCAATTAGTGTTTTAGGCAAAAAATTAATAGCTTTTACTGTAATCCAGTTGCTAAAGCCTGTGATTATTTCAGCTTTCCCGGCAAACATCTCATCAACAGCAATTTTCGCAACTGTAGAAGACTTCATGCTCATTTTTTCAGCAAATGCCTCAAGAGAGCTGTTCATGCCGGCACGTTTGGTAAAATTGGTTGAAGTAGCACCTGGGCTAAGGCAACTTACCGATACTCCAGCAGGCTTTACTTCCTGCCGCAATCCTCTAGAAAAAAGTAATACAAAACTTTTGCTGGCTGCATACAGGCTCAATGTAGCCACCGCTTGGTAAGCAGCAGTACTAGCCACATTTAGTATATATGATTTTTTATTTTTCTTTAATATAGGTAGAAATAAATAGCAAAGTTCTACCAAGGCGTTCGTATTTACACGCAACATTTTTTGTTGTTCTTCTAGGGTAAGCTTTTCAAAATAGCCCCAAAGACCATATCCGGCATTATTTACTAATATTTCAACGGCATATTTATTGGTTTCAACCCAATCAAATACGGTTTGAGCTGCATTTAACTCCGACAAGTCGCAAGCCAATGTGTTAACTTTTATACCATACTGAGCTAAGATTTCATTGGCAGCAAGTTTCAATTCATTTTCATTGCGGGCTACCAGAAGCAAATCGTAGCGATGGCTACCCAAAAGCAATCCGATTTCCTTTCCTATTCCCTTGCTTCCGCCTGTGATAAGTGCAAATGCCATTTATAATAGTGAGTAATGATTAATGATTAATGAGTAATGATTAATTCATAATGATTTAATTCCTCTATTTCAAAAGATGCATAAATCGTTGATACAATCTAGGCTTACTTTTTTCACTTCTAGGTTTGAATTTACCTGTAATGAAAGGCACATACATCACTCTTCTTCTGCTTATTTCACCAGTTAAAGGAGATAAGGCTACGCGGTGCCACAACCTACCATCATGCACCGTCAAATCGCCCATTTCCACATTAAGTCCAATTTCCTCAGCATCGGGTTCGTAATCTAAAAAGTATTTTTTACGAAATAGCAATTGCCTGAGCGATTGCTTGTGAGTACCCGGAATCAATCTCAAACCTCCATTATTGGTAGTTGAATTATCTAAATGCACTCCTACATTCAGCATCGGCATTATTTTTTTGCCATAAAAAACATCGCGAAGGCTATCAGTATGCCAACCCATTTGGCTGAATTTGCTATGCTCTGTATTTATATAATGGTTGATTACCAATCCGTCTTTTTCGTATTCCCCTACCCTACAATTTTTTACTTTTGTACCAAGCAGAGGAAATAGTGCTTTAAATCGTTCATCTTTCAGTACTTCATGCAATGTGGCATTGTAGAGAGAGGAAAAGGCAAATCTTTGTACAATTTTTCTGCCATCAATATCAGCTCCATATTTAATAGGAACTCCATTTACCATCTGCACTTCTTCGGTTATCCATTTGGCTTGAATCAAATCCATTGCCGCGTGAATTTCTTTTACTTTTTCTAGGGGGATAAAATTTTTGAAATGAACAAATCCATGCTCTTCAAAAAAATTAATCTGTTCATCCGTTAGCTGGTCGCCCAGTGTAAATTTTGGATAATTGAATTCTCTCATCTATCGTGATATGGTGCTAAAATTGCTATTATACATCAGTTTAAAGTTGTATCAGTTGATGTAGTTGGTGCAAATTAATTAATAAAATTGTAGGAAAACAAAATGGCATGAAATCAATTAAGCCACTTTTAGTGCTTTATATTTCGATTTTTCGAAATGTTCGCGGGCATAATCTAGGGTGAGCACAAAATCTTCGCTGCTTTTCATCGATGGCAATTCAAACATGGCATCCGTCATAATAGCCTCACAGATAGAGCGTAAGCCTCTAGCACCTAGCTTATATTCAAAAGCATTGTCAACTATATAGTCTATAGTATCTTCATCGAAATGTAGCTTTACACTTTCCATTTCAAAAAGTTTTTGGTATTGCTTTACCAAGGCATTTTTGGGTTTGGTGAGTATATCTCGCAAAGCCGATTTATCGAGCGGATTTAAACTCGCTACTACAGGCAACCGGCCGATTAGTTCGGGAATTAGCCCATAAGTTTTAATATCTTGGCTTGTTAAATATTGCAATAAATTTTCACGGTCTATGTCGCTGTGTGCTTTATGCGATTTGAAACCTAAGGGCTGTGTATTGAGCCTTGCGGAAATAATTTTATCAATCCCTTCAAAAGCGCCTCCACATATAAATAGTATATTTTCGGTATTTACCTGTACATATTTTTGGTCAGGGTGTTTTCTGCCACCCCCAGGAGGCACATTCGCAATTGTGCCTTCTAACAATTTAAGTAAACCTTGTTGCACACCTTCGCCACTTACATCGCGTGTTATGCTTGGGTTGTCGCCTTTGCGGGCAATTTTATCAATTTCATCAATATATACAATGCCTCTTTCAGCCCATTTCACATCACCTTCAGCCGACATAAGCAATCTTGATAATATACTTTCCACATCTTCGCCTACATAACCTGCCTCGGTAACTACGGTAGCATCGGCAATACAGAATGGCACATCAAGAATTTTAGCGATTGTTTTAGCTAAATAAGTTTTTCCGGTGCCTGTTTCGCCAGCCATTATCATGTTCGATTTTTCAATTACCACATCATCATTCTGAAAATCCTTAGGCTTTTGTAAAATACGTTTGTAATGATTGTAAACCGCCACACACAATGCTTTTTTGGCTTCATCTTGCCCAATTACAAACTGATCGAGATGGATTTTCATATCCATAGGTTTGATAAGCTTGATCGGGCGTTCTTTTTTTTGCTCTTTCTTATCGGTAGTTTTTTTTACTTCCTGCAATACAATCGTGTGACCTCTTTCTATGCATTCATCACAAATATTGGCATCTAAGCCTGAAAGAAGTAGATTTACTTCATTTCTACCTTTTCCACAAAAGGAGCAAAACTGAGGTTGACGTTGCATATTTTTCGACACTTTATTCTGTGTTAATATATTGTAAAATTAAGCAAAAAATCCCATTCCGACATGCGAAATGGGATTTAGATATTTTCTCAGTAAATTATGAAAGCTTATTTTTTAGCTTCTCCTGATTGTTCTTTCATTGCTCTTGTTACTTCTACATTGGCAATTGGAATAGCTGGAGATTTTAAAATAACGAAATTTTCAGCTTTTATATCACCCACTCTAGCAGATTTTCCTACTTCAAGTTCTGTAATATCAAGTATAATAGTTTCAGGCATATTTTTTGGTAATGCCTTTATTTTCAAATGAGTTAATCTTTGTATCAATTTTCCTCCTTTCAACACGCCAGCTGGAGTACCATTTAATTTCACAGGAATATCCATACTTACTTCTTTGTCTTCCTGCAAAGCTAGAAAGTCGATGTGAATTAGCATATCGTTTACAGGATGAAACTGCAGATCTTGTTTGATAGCACTGTATTCTTTGCCCTCAATATTAAGTTTTACAAACCTAGCCTCTGGAGTGTACACCAAATCTTTTAGTAAATACACAGGCGTGTGAAACAAAACGTTTATGCCTGGACCGTAAAGCACAGCAGGAACGCTACCTTCCATTCTTAAAGCTTGAATTTCAGCTTTTGTGAGATTTGCTCTTTTAAACCCTATAACCTCGATTGTTTTCATTTGAAATAAAATGTTAAATGTTAAATGTTAAATGTTAAATGTTAAATGTTTTATAAAAATAAAGAGCTAACAGAACCGTGTTCATGTACTTTTTTAATTGCCAGAGCAAATAAATTGGCTACAGACAATACTTTAATTTTCTCTATATTTTTTTTCAGTGGAATAGAATCGCTTACCACCAATTCTGTAAGAGCAGAACTTTCAATATTTTCGTATGCCTTACCTGATAAAATCGGATGGGTAATGATTGCTCTCACCGATTTCGCTCCTCTTTCCATTATCAAATTAGAGGCTTTGGAAATTGTGCCTCCCGTATCAATCAAGTCATCTATCAACACAACATTGGCATTTTCTACATTACCAATCAATTGCATTGATGCCACTTCGTTGGCTTTTGCTCGGTGTTTATCTATCACCACAAGTTCACAATTCAATGCTTTTGCATAACCTCTAGCTCTTGACAAACCGCCTACATCAGGTGAAGCTACTACTAGATTTTCTAATTTCAATGACTTTATGTATGGGATAAATAATACCAAACCATCCATGTGATCGACAGGAATATCAAAAAAACCCTGAATTTGACCTGCGTGCAAGTCCATAGTCATTAATCTATCAACCCCAGCCGCTTTGAAAAGATTGGCTACCAATTTTGCGGTAATAGCCACTCTTGGTCTGTCTTTCCTATCTTGTCGAGCATAGCCAAAATAAGGCACAACTGCTGTAACATAATTGGCAGAAGCTCTTTTGGCAGCATCTACCATTATCAATAATTCCATCAAATTATCAGCCGAAGGAAATGTGGATTGAATCAAGAACAATTCCATCCCTCTTACCGATTCATCGTAACTTATAAACAACTCTCCATCGCTAAACTTTTGGCGAGTCATCAATCCTAATTTATCACCATAAGCTTTAGAAATTTGCTCTGCCAAATAATGAGATTCTGTGCCTGAAAATAACTTTACCGTAGAAGGCATGATTTAAATATATATGTAACCCAACGGGCTATTTTATGCTGTTTGAAAAATGAGGGTGCGAATTTAGCAGTTTTACAACCGATAAAAAAGTAAATTAGCAATTTATTTACACTACTTGCTTATTATAAAGCCAACTAGCTATGGTGAATGCAACCCAAGTAAAAAATGGAGCTGCTAAAACATCAACCACATAATGATTGTGTTGTATCAACAAGAGAGCTCCTACCATTAAAGTACCTATAAGATTTACCCGCTTCAAAATTGGATTTTGAACTATTAGAAACATCATAAACATGTAGGATGTGTGGCCCGAAAAAAACAAATCTTTACTTATTACTTGCCCGTCATACACCATGCCATCTAACAGGGGATCGCTCAATTTGATGTAGCCAATGGGTGTATCGAGCGTGAGTACAAACATTGCAATGTATCTTAAAGTAAAAACCACAGCCCATGTCATAACTGCTATGGCCAAAAAGCGTGGATGTGTAAAGAGCCATACTAGCGTAAAAAACGCACAAATATTCATAATATTGAATATGAAAAAGGAAACATCGGCAGAAGGCAAGAAGTTTAAGATAGGATCGTAAAGTGCAATTGCTTCTCTTTGTTGAATGAAACTAAAGTAAAAGGGAGTGATATATAAGCCGCAAAGGCAATAGGCAGTAGCAAAAGAAAAAAATAATAAATACCGGAAATCGTTAACGGCAAGCTTCCAGTTAACCCATTGCAAAGACAAATACTTCATTAATCTACCGTGTTCGTTTCTCTAGTTTCCTTCTCATTTCTTTCGTGCTTCACAACCATTAGTTATTGTTAAAGAATGTATCCTAAGAACATTCCCAAAGCAATAATAGCTATAGATGGTATTTTTCCTGAAATCAAAGCTACAAATGTTCCGCATATTAACAATAAGTTAATATAGTTATGTTCAACATTGTCAAATAAAAATATTGAAACCCCTACCACTAGGCCAGAGCTTACGGCATTTATGCCCTCTAAAGCAGCTTTGATGAATCGGTTTTTTTTTAATTCACCCCACATTCTATATACAAAAAATATTAAAAATGTGCCTGGCAAAAAAATGCCTGCTGTGGAAAGTATACTGCCTAGAATCTCGCCCCAAAGCCCATATTCTCGCATAGACAATGCCCCAATGTAGGAGCTGATAGCAAATATGGGTCCGGGAATGGCTGAAACCAAGGCGTAGCCAGTTAGAAATTCTTCAGAAGATAGATAGTGTTTTAGTGTTACATATTCGGTGTATATTAGCGGAATCAGTACCTGTCCGCCCCCAAATATTAAAGCTCCATTGCGATAAAAGCTTTCAAATAATTTTACAGGAATAGATTTGGTAATGATGCCAATAGTAAATGTGGCAACAAATACTCCTAAAAAAAGGATAAAATTTGCCCACTTTACATTAGAGATATTTACTTCGTCTTCGGGCAAATGTTTGTATTTATGGGTAGTAAGCAACCCTCCTACCAAAATCATAATTGGTGTGAGATAAGGGGAACGAAAAAAGTAACCTAATACAGATGATATAATTAGTAAAACAATAGCTAGCTTGGTATGCACCACTTTTGAGCAAATAACCCAAGCTGCATAAGCCACAAAACCCACTGCCATAGGCTCAAGAAATTTGGTGAAAGGCATATTCAGATTTTTATCTGCAAAATAGCTTATGCCAATTGCGGCCAATGTCATAATGAACATGGAAGGCAACACCCAAACTAGCAAGGTGAGGTAAGCCAAGCCGGCTCCACCTAATTTATAGCCTATGGCAATGATGGTTTGGGTAGAAGCCGGCCCCGGCAGCACTTGACAAAGTGCATTGAGTTCGAGTAATTCTTCTTCGGTAAGGTACTTTCTATATCTGACCAATCGTGCCAAAATCAAGGGAAAATGCGAATGAGGCCCGCCTATGGTAGTTAATGCTAAGATTAAAATATCTTTCAAAAAAATGAAATATCGCAGCTTTTGTACCAAGAGTAAAAAATTACAGCATAAATATTATTAAAAATAGCCCTGATTAATATTCTTTTTCAAAAACCCCACCCTAGCCCTCCCATTGGGGAGGGAACACCCTCAATTCGAAGGTTTTTGAACTTTGAAGTCAGATAAAATAGCAACATTTGCTATTCTAAAATTATTTAAAATTTATCGTCTATTAGGCTTTTTGTAACTTAGGTTCATTGAAAACGCCCATTTTGCAGAATTTGTCTATTCTGATCGTAATACGTTCGTCAGTGTCAATTTGTAAAAGCTCTTCTAGATTTTCAAGAATCACCTTTTTGAGTTTTGCAGCCATGCCTACGGGATCGACATGAGCACCACCTAACGGTTCTTTTACTATACCATCGACCAAGCCAAATTTTTGCATATCCTGTGCGGTGAGTTTCAAGGCTTCGGCAGCCTGCTCTTTAAAATCCCAGCTACGCCATAGAATAGATGAGCAAGATTCAGGTGAAATCACTGAATACCAAGTATTTTCAAGCATCAATACTCTATCGCCAATGGCAATTCCCAAAGCACCACCAGAAGCTCCTTCGCCAATTACGATACAAATGATAGGTACTTTAAGCATGAACATTTCTTTCAAGTTGCGAGCTATGGCTTCTCCTTGACCTCTTTCCTCTGCTTCCAAACCAGGGAACGCACCTGGCGTATCAATAAGCGTAACAATCGGTTTGTTGAATTTTTCGGCCATTTTCATCAATCGCAGGGCTTTTCTATATCCATCGGGATTGGCCATTCCAAAATTGCGGTATTGGCGTTGCTTTGTGTTTCGGCCTTTTTGCTGACCGATAATCATCACCGTTTGCTTGCCGATTTCGGCCCAACCGCCTACCATTGCGCGGTCGTCTTTAACCAAACGATCGCCATGCAATTCAATAAAAGTATCGGCTATTTCTTTTACATAATCTAATGTATATGGCCTATCGGGATGGCGAGAAAGCTGCACACGTTGCCAACGGGTAAGGTTGGTATAAGTGTCTTTTTTGAGCTTTTTAATTTTCTCTTCGAGAAGCTTCACGGTGTCGGACATATCAACATTGTTATCTATGGACAACTGGTTCAGTTCTTTGAGTTTGTCTTCTAACTCAACAATCGGCTTTTCAAAATCTAACATTATTACTTAAAATATGGTAACAAGAATTCTTTTAATGGATTTAATTCTGGAGAATTTAGATTCCAAAGCTTGGTATTGGTATAATTTCTATTAGGTTCATTTGATAAATCTTTGTCTCCACTTTTTCTCTTTTGATTAATAATAGCATATTCAAACTCATCAAAATGATAAGTATATGATTTCACTGTTTTATCAGGCAATTCTAAAAGTGAAAAACATCTGGCATCCTTTTGAAACTCTTTCAACTCCTCTTCTTCCAACGCTTCCTTAAATATCTTAGACACTCCAAATTATGGGTTGTGTCAAAAATCTGAACACTATTCCCCTGAATGAAAGGAAATTAGAAAAGCAATTCAACATTTCTTGGATTGATGAAGAATCAAAACACAACGCCTCCAACACACTTGTTTTACCCACATTATTGTCGCCCACGATAAGGTTGAATTGCCCAATCTCGTGCATTTCGAAGCTTTCGAAGCGCTTGAAATTTTCAACTTTGAAATATGTTAAGTGGTTTTCAGACATAAATTCTTTAATCAACCAAAATACTTTCTTTCATCAATGTCTGAGTTCTGTCGGGGCCTATGGAAACTACCGTTACTGGGATTCGCATTTCCATTTCTATAAATTTCAAATAGTGTTTTAGCTCTTCAGGCAATTCATCAATATTGTTAAACTGTCCTAAGT
>CAZMFZ010000023.1:0-14741 GCA_964565665.1 uncultured Bifidobacteriaceae bacterium
TATGAAGACCATCACCATGTAAATTATACACCTGAGGCTATAGATGCTTGTGTAAAATTATCTGATAGATATGTTACAGACCGCTTTTTACCCGACAAAGCAATTGATGTTTTGGATGAGGTAGGCGCAAGAGTTCATATAAATAATATTCACGTTCCAGCCGACATTACCAAACTCGAAGAGCAAATTGAAATTGTAAAGAAGGATAAAAACAGGGTAGTAAAAAGCCAAAAATATGAAGAGGCAGCTCAATTGAGAGACAAAGAGAAAAAGCTGATGGAGCAGTTGGAATTGGCAAAAACGCGTTGGGAGGAAGAAACCAAGCAAAAACGCTACAACGTTACAGAAGAAAATGTGGCAGAAGTAATAGGAATGATGACTGGGATTCCTGTAAACAAAATTGCCCAAAAAGAAAATGCCAAACTTGTAAACATGGCAGAAGATTTGAAAGGCAAAGTGGTTGGGCAAGATGAAGCGGTAATCAAACTTTCAAAAGCCATTCAGAGAACACGCGTAGGCTTGAAAGACCCTAAAAAACCGATTGGTTCGTTTGTGTTCCTTGGTCCGACTGGTGTTGGAAAAACAGAATTGGCAAAAGTATTGTCTCATTATTTATTCGACAAGGAAGATGCTTTGGTTAGAATAGATATGAGTGAATATATGGAAAAATTCTCTGTATCTCGCTTGGTAGGCGCCCCTCCAGGATATGTGGGGTATGAAGAAGGCGGACAGCTTACGGAAAAAATACGCAGAAAACCATATAGCGTAATATTACTTGATGAGATTGAAAAAGCTCATCCAGATGTATTCAATATCCTATTGCAAGTGTTGGATGATGGAATATTAACAGATGGGTTGGGCCGCAGGGTTGATTTTAGAAATACAATCATCATTATGACCTCAAATATTGGTGCCAGAGATTTGAAAGACTTCGGCACAGGTATTGGTTTCGCCACCAAATCAAGGAAAGACAATCAGGATGAATTGGTGAAAGCTACCATTCAAAGTGCATTACGTAAAACATTTGCACCTGAGTTTTTGAATCGTTTAGATGATGTGATTATCTTTAATCAATTGCAAAAAGAAGATTTGCATAAGATAATCGATTTGTCTTTGGCTAAATTATTTACCAGAATTAATTCATTAGGTTATAAAGTAGAATTGACTGATAAAGCCAAGGATTTCTTGTCGGAAAAAGGATATGACCAACAATATGGAGCCAGACCTCTAAACAGAGCCATTCAAAAATACGTGGAAGACCCTGTGGCTGAAGAAATATTGAAAGGTGATGCCTCAGAAGGCGATACTTTGCTTGCTGATTATGAAGACAAAGCTGAAGTGTTAAATATTAAGTTGAAAAAGCAGAAAGAGGCAAAAGCAACCGATACAGATTTCTAAATTAAAAAATCCCCAATGAAAGTTGGGGATTTTTTATTGGTAATTGAATTGAATTATCTCTCTAAACTGCAATTTCAGGACTAAAACTAATTCTTATAGGGCTATCGTAATGCAACCCCAAAAGCTGGGAAGCACTGCCATTTTTTATAGCTATTTCAAGCAACCCCAAATCGTTGAATAAAGCCACGCAATCGCCATTTTCCGATTGGTGATACACAGTTTGAATGCTTTCTACATTCTCCCGGCCAAAAGAAAGCACAGAATTTCTGCCCTGGGCAGTTTCTTCAAACAAAGTTTTAGAAATATTTGTAATGGCATTTCCATAATTATCTACATGAATAACATTGCCTTCAATCAGGTTTTTGTTGGATTTGAGTTTGCGACTTACCATTCGTTTTAATGTGTTAGCAGCGATATTTGGCCCCAAATCATATAAATTTTTACCGCTTGCTAATGAAACTGCAGCAAAGGCAAATATATTTTTTTCTGGAAATGTTTGCACCACATTTTTATCGAATAATATTTCTACAACTATGGCAGGTTTTTCGCTGAGTAATGAAAAAAATCCATTGTCGGTACCTACAAAAAAATGGTCTTCAATGCGAGCCGCAATGTATTTGTCGTTTGCCTCATTGAGAGAATTAATAGCCACTAAATGTACTGTACCTTTTGGGAAATCTCTGAAAACCGAATTTAGCACAAAAGCACCATGAGCTACATTGTAATGTTCCACATTATGTGAAATATCAATTACTTGAATGTTGGGGTTATAATTGAAAATCCGGGCTTTTACTGCTGCTAAATAATGATCTCTGGTGCCAAAATCGGATGTAAAAGTAATAATTGCCATTAGTAAGCGGAGGTTGTGAGAATGAAAATGAATACTATTGTAAGCTACCAAACATTCTTTTTATGCCCAAATATAGAATAGTAAAGAATAAATCCATAGCAAACCAGCAATATAGAATATCCGATTTGCACAGAATACATATCGGCAATTTGCCCATAAACCAAGGGTAAAAAAGCCCCACCGGCAATGGCCATTATTAATAGTGATGAACCTTGCCTAGTGAAATTGCCCAATTCTCTAATTGCCAATGGCCAAATTGCAGGCCACATAATGGCATTGGCCAAGCCCAAGGCAGCAACAAAAAAAACCGAAACATAGCCACTAAAAATTAAAGTGGCAGATACAAAAGCAATGCCCAAAATAGCAGAGATTGACAAAAATACCTCCTGCTTCATGTATTTGGGTATGGCTACAATGCCGAGCAAATAACCACCAATCATGGTTACAAGAGTGATGCTAGTGAATGTTTTAGCTACTTCAATAGCTATGCCTTCACTTAGCGCATAATTAATAATAGTATCGCCCGCTACTACTTCTGCACCTACATATAAGAATAAAGCGATAACACCTAATATTAAATTTGGTGCCTGTAAAATAGATTTCTTTGCGATTGTACTTGGTTGGTATTCAGTATTGGAAAGAGTTAAATCAACCTGCGGCAAATTTATCTTCCAAATCAAAAATGCTAAAATGGCTAATGTAACAGCCATAAATAGATATGGGGCGATGATTTTCTCCGACAATTCATTTAATAAAAGCTCTTTCTCTTCAAAATTGAGCGTGGGAAGCGTATTCAATAATTCTGAAGCATTGGCAAATACAATTGAGCCTAATAAAAGTGGACTTAAAGCCCCGGCAGTTTTGCTACATACGCCCATAATGCTGATGCGTTGTGCCGCACTTTCAGGATTGCCCAAAATAGTGACATAAGGATTAGCAGCCGTTTGCAACACAGCCAATCCTGTGCCGATAATGAATAAACCAGTAAGGAAAACCGCATAATTTCTTGTAAGTGCCGCAGGTACAAACAATAGCATTCCTAAAGCCATCACCAAAAGCCCTACTGTCATACCATTTTTAAAACCTGTTTTTTGAAGTAGCCAAGCCGAAGGTATTGCCATTACAAAATAAGAAATGTAGAAGCAAAACGCCACCAAAAGCGATTCGAAATTGCTAAGGTCGCATACGATTTTGAAATAAGGAATTAAGGCTCCATTGAGCCAAGTGACAAAACCAAATATAAAAAACAATGCCCCAATGATGAAAATAGGACGTTTTGAAATGAACTGCATGGGCCAATGACTGCATTATATGATTTGGGTTAAATGTAGAAAAAAGTTTTAGAAAGGGCTTACATTCAGCTCAATTTAGTTGAAAAAAGCAATCTCCTCAAAATTTATGTTTTGCCTTTTATATTACTGTTTTTCTAAGTTGAGAATAATAACATTCAGATGTGGAATAATATTTAGAGCTTCTTTGGAAAGGTATTTGTAGATTTGCATGAGAGATTATTGATTGAAAATTGATGTTAGACAGAACAGAAGGCCCGCAAGTAAAAGCACTTACTTCATTTCCCCTATTAAAAGCACACACGCAAAAATTATCAAACGGCTTACCGCTACACTTTCTTAAAAGTGGTAGCCAAGATGTAGTAAAAATAGAACTCGTATACAATGCAGGCAATTATTACGAGCCTTTATCGGGCTTGGCATTTCTTGCCACTAAGATGCTAAACGAAGGCACCAAAAGCCTCACATCCAAAGCATTAGCAGAAAAAATAGCTTATTATGGTGCCTCTATTGAGTTGTATCCCGGCAACGACAAAGTAAGTGTTTCGCTTATAGCACTTACCAAGCATTTGCCTTACTTGCTGCCTGTAATCAACGAAATGTTGAAAGATTCTATGTTTCCAGAAGAAAATTTCGAGAACCTTAAGCGAATTCAAAGCCAACAATTGCTGGTAAATCTTGAAAAAACTTCCTACCAGGCAGCCGGATTATTCAAAAAAAATATTTTTGGCGAAAACCATCCCTATGGCTATTTCCTTGATTTGGAAACTATAAATAAACTTAGCCTCAGCGATACCCAAGCTTATTACAATGGGAAAATAAGAGAAAATAGCTTTGAAATAATAGCCTCAGGCATGATAAATGATGGCGTAATTAAAGATATAGATCGCATATTTGGTATAGAAAAGATGAAGTTTCCCACTTCCATCACTATTAAAAAAGAAGCCAGAGGCTCTGGGAAAAATAAAATTGTTTGGCCAAAAGAAGACAGCTCGCAATGTTCAATTCGCGTTGGCCGGAAACTTTTTACTAGAAACCACCCTGACTACATTAAGTTTCTAGTGCTATGCGAAGTACTAGGCGGCTACTTTGGCTCTCGCTTAATGAAAAATATCAGAGAGGAGAAAGGCTTAACCTATGGTATTTATTCTCAAACGGTAAGCATGATTAACGAAGGTTTTTTTGTGATTGGCACTGATGTAAAAAAGGAATTGGTAGCCCAAGCGTTAGAAGAAATATACAAGGAAATAGAAAAACTAAAGACTGAGCTGATTGGCCAAGACGAACTGGAAACAGTGCGAAATTATATGCTGGGCAGCTATATGGGCTCGCTAAATACTCCATTTCAACTGGCAGAAAAATTCAAAACCATTCATTATGCAGGGCTTAACTACGATTTTTACAATAAGTATACCGATACTATCAAAAAAATAACTGCCTCAGAATTACAACAATTGGCTGAAAAGTATTTTGATTCTACAAGCTTAATTGAAGTAGTGGCTGGCTGAATATTTATCTAGAAACTATTGGTAAAAAATTCAAAAACGGTTAAAAGAACAATTTCACCAAAGTTCCTTTGCCAATCGCGCTGCTAATTTTTATGCTGCCTTTGTGCATTCGCATAATTTGCTTTGAAATGGTGAGCCCAATGCCCGAACCAGTTTTTTTAGTGCTATAAAACGGTATGAATACTTTTTCCAAAACCTCTTCTACAATGCCGATTCCATTGTCTTTTACCCAAATTTCTATTTTGCTTTCATTATTATAAAAGGTGCGAATTTCTACTTCTTTACCATGAGTATTTGTTTCAAATGATTCTATGGCATTTTTCAGCACATTTATCAATACCTGCTCTATCAACATTGCATCGGCCATGAAGCTAATATTTTCAGGATCAACTGCAATTTTCAGCTCAATATTATTTACTAAAAAGTCTTTTTTCAAGAGTGAACAAAGCCCCTCAAAAAATGATTTTATTTCGAACAATTGCGACTTGGGTTTGGGAATTTGAGAGAGATTCCTGAAGTCCTCTACAAAATGTAGCAAACCTTCGCTACGCTTTTTTATGGTAGCCATTGCCTGTTGCATATCTTTGGTTTCGGCAATTTTGATGGTATTTTCAACGTTTTCAGCTTTGTGCCATTGCGTAAATTCATCAGAAACTGTGGCAGCCAATGAAGTAATAGGCGTGAGCGAATTCATGATTTCATGTGTAATTACTTTGATCATGCTTTGCCAAGCTTCCATCTCTTTTTCTTCTAATTCATTTTGAATATTTTGCATAGAAACGAACTTCATCTCTTCTCCATTAATGGTAATTTCAATTACAGAGATGGAAATAAATATCGATTCGTGAGGTTTGGCGAGCTTTAAAACTGTTTTCTGTTTTGAAGATAACGCTAGCAAAGTATCATAATCTACAGGATACTCACTTCGAATGCTACTCAGGCTTTCCAGCCGATTGATATTGAGCAATCGCAAGGCACTTGTGTTTATGATTTTTATTTGACCTATATTGTTTAATGCTAAAATACCAATGTCAATGTGTTGCAATATTGACTTGAAAAAATGTAGGTTTGCTTCTTTATCAGATCGCAACATCCTGAACTTCTTTATCACTTTGTTGTATCTTCATACAATTGTTTGGTGATTCCCGATTGGGATTTGGTAGGAAAAGTAACTGAAAAATCATCGTACTGAATAAATCCCAAAAAATTATTATGTCTTTTTGAGATTTCTCAATAAAATAAATCAATGTAAATACCTGCATAAAAGCCAATAATAAAGCCACTAAACCCAGCGATATTTTCTGCTAATCATGCAAAAACCAACATACAAAAAATATACACAACACTAAAAAGCCTATTCGCTTTATAAGCTTAAATCTAAAATCTTTAAAAAACAGGAGCTAAATAATTGGAAAAGATGTAAAGTATATGCCATTTTTTATTTCTACAAAGGGAAACTTGTTTTTCTGCTCTATAGCAATCTATTATTTTCCTAGGTATCAATAAAAAAATATTTTTTCAGAATTAAACCTTCGTTGCGGAATTGTATCAAAGAACTGTAAATCATTAAACACAATTAAAAAATAGAAACCATGAAAAAAGTAGCAATCAGATTGATGGTAATGTCATTGACATTCGCCCTTGTATTTACTTCTTGTAGAAATAAAGAAGACGCAGACCCCGCAGTTTCAAATGCCGAAATGGAAGAGACAAAAACACATTCGGCCGATAATGATGATGCCACTGCCAACCTAGATGATGCAATGGATATTGTAAACACAGATTTGTCTGGCGTTTCTGGAGCTCGTGTAGAAGGCACGGAAGCTTGTGGGTATACTGCCAATTATTCAGCTTTTAGCACAGTAAGTGGTACAAATCAAAAAACCATAATTTATACTTTCGATAAAAATTCAACTTGTAGCAGCAGATCAAGACAAGGTACAATTACAGTTACTTTAGTGCAAGGAAATTATTTTAGAGAACAAGGGGCGGTTTATAACCTTGTATTCGAAGGCTATGGCGTAACTTACAATGGCAAAATGATGACATTGACAGGCACACAAACCGTGACAAACGTAACAGGAGGGCTACCTAGAAGCAGATTTGTAGACGGAAGTATCGTTACTCATAAAGTTTCTGGCAATATGGAATTGGCTTTTGATGGCTTTGAAGGCACTAGAAATTGGCAGATAAATCGTGAAATCACGTGGGCAAATACAGCTGGTATACTTAGCTTCTCTATTAGTTCTGATAATTCGGTAGACGAACTCAATAATGTAAGTGTGTGGGGAACAAACAGATTTGGCAATAAATTTTACACCCAAATCACCACACCTATTGTTGCAAATTCTAATTGCGGATGGTATAGACCTACCAGTGGCACACGTGTACATATATTGAAAGATGCCGATGAAAGCATTAAATTTACTGTAACGGTAACCAACAATTTAGGAGCCAACCTGTGTGGAAATGGCTATAGTGTGACCACTACCAACAAAAGAGGCAGAACAAGAGAAGTAACTGTGACTTACTAAAATCTTATTAATTAATAAAAAACAGGGTTTGTCGCCCTGTTTTTTTATTTTTATAATGCCACCACTCATTATTTATGACGGACGAGGAAATTCTCGAAAAATTTTACGAACCCGCTTCACGCAACTGGGCTTTTCATGTATTGGTAAAGCAATACCAAAGAAAAGTCTATTACCATATTAGGCGTATGGTGATTGACCATGACGACAGTGACGATTTGGTGCAAGAAACATTTATAAAAGTATGGAAAGGACTAGATAATTTTCACGGAAAATCAGCACTTTATACCTGGATATATCGCATAGCGACCAATGAATGCCTCAATTTTTTAGCAAAAAAACGCAGGCGATTCTTCTTGCCTTTGGCAGATGTAGAAGCCGAATTAAAAAACAAAATTGACAACGACACGCACATTACGGGAGATGAAATACTAAAGCATTTTCAAAAAGCATTGCTCACTTTGCCTGAAAAACAAAGATTGGTATTCAATATGAAATATTTTGACGAAATGAAATACGAGGAAATATCGGAAGTGCTGGGCACAAGTGTAGGAGCTTTGAAGGCTTCTTATCATCATGCCACAAAAAAGATTGAAGATTATATTAAGAAGATTTAAACCAAGCTTTTTTATTGTTGTCTAATAAAAAGAGTGAATAAAAACAAACACATATCGATTGATGATTTTACAAAAAGCTTCGCTGAAGTGCCAGACTCGTATTTTCAAAATTTAGAGGAAAATATAATTCATAACACCGTTCATAAGGCAGAATTGCAGGAAAAGCTTTGGCAACTATTGCAAACGAAACCTAAGGAATTTGGAATTGTAGCAGTACCTGAAAGCTATTTTGAATCTTTAAACCAAACTATACTAAAGCAAACTGCGACAAATGCCACTGAGGTATTTTGGCAACAGGCAAAAAGTAGTTTCGAATTTGAAGTGCCAAATGCGTATTTCGAACAGCTATCAACCAATATTAAAAATAGAATACCTGTACAAAAACAGCCGCAAGAAAAGTGGCTATGGTTGCCTGAATTGGCTAAGCAACCTATTTATTTGCTTGCAGCAGCAATGGTAATGGCATTAGGTTTGGCTTACTTTCAATTGAACTCCAAAACTGTTGATAGTTTTTCGGCCTCAATTGAGAGCCTTACCAAGGAAGATATCTCAATTTACATTGCTTCAAAAAGCGATGAGATTGATATTGAGAGCATTCCTGAAACAAATTGGGAAACTGCTGATGCAGGTGTGCCATTGCAAGCTCAATACAATAATATAGATGTGAACGATATACTATTTGAATATGAATTATAGAATACTACTTTGGGCGTTGATTTTTTTCTGTTTTGCAGCTTCTAATGAGGCAAATGCACAAGCCACAGCTAGTAAAGACAAAATGGAAGCTATAAAAATAGGTTTCATAACCGAAAGGCTAGTCCTTACCCCTACGCAAGCTTCATCGTTTTGGCCTTTATACAATGAATATACAGCCAAGCGAAAAGAGATAAAAGTAAAAATAGCCGCATTGGCTATTGAAAAACAGTTGGATGGCTTAACTGAAGACCAAATTTCACAAGATTTGAAAACTTTGTACAGCTACAAAGAAATTGAATTGGTGCTTGAAAAAGAGTATATGGCAAAATTTACTAAATACATTTCGCAAAGGCAAGCAGCAAAATTGTATAAAGCCGAGCGAGAATTTGTGAAAATATTGCTCAAAAAGCTGGAGGAGAAATAGTGAACTCGGTATTATGGAAAGCAAAAATAATGCTATTCACCGAACATCACTTTTTCATCGGTTAGCTTTTCATATATCGTTTTGAGGATGTCGTTTTTTACAGATTGTTGCACACCCAAATCTACCATTTTGCCCAGCACCATTTCACGCCATTGCTTGGGAGTGAGCTTATGAATGATTTGTCGCAAGTCGTTTATTTCGTCAAACACTATTTCCTGCACAAAGCCTTGTTTATTCAATTCATCCAGCACGGCATTGAATTTGCGTTCCAGAGCCGAATCGAGCGGCTTTAGCGGATCGGTATTAAGCCTCAAAAGCGATTCTTCTACATATTTCACTCCCCCTTCAGTAATTTTAGCTGTTACGCCATATTCAGACACACCCAAATCGAGCTGCCCCATTTTTTGCATAGGGTTGCAAATTTTGGCATCGTCAACATCGCTATTTAGCACTATGCCATTGTATTCGAGCAATATTTTAACAGGATAATATTTGCCTTTGGGATATAAATTATAGAGTTTTTTTAATAAAAATTCTTCTTTTTGGGTGATAGCAAATTCCTTTCTTTTGGCTATTTCGGGATCATCAGGATTAACTACCATATCTAATTCCCTCACAAATTCTTTAATTAAAATAAGTGAAAGCACTTTGGCTTTTATATCGTCTCGCAGGGTTTCGAAAGTTGAAAAATCTACTTTTTTATGTAAAAGAATAATTTTCGAGCTTGCAAATTCTCTGTAAATATTGTTGAAGTGTTCATCAAAAGAATCTTGAAGAAAGCTTTTTGTATTGCTGTTCCATTGCAAAATGGTGTCGATACATTCTTGTAAACGCTCCTCGTTTGGCGGTTCTTTTTCCGACAAATCATTGCCTTCGTGAGCATAAGCCTCACATTTTTCTTCAAAAGTTGACAATGGAATGGTTAGTTTCATTTAGCCCCAGACCCTGAAAGGAGAAGCCCACTACCCGAAGGGAGGAGCCTACATCCCGAAGGGAAGTTTAGTTTAGTTTAGTTTATATATTCTTTATTTACACCCGTTGGCTTAAGCCAACTGCAATGAAAAACTGCTATCAATTATTTGGCAACCCAAACACATACTTTGCCACCCGCAACTGTAAATTCGCCCCATCCGTCTTCATTTATCTTTACTTCGATATCAGTATATTGAAGGTAATCTACAAAAGTTTTGCCTGCGTTGCGTTTGCCTACATCCATCCATTTATTGCCATTTTCACTATTGGAAAGTAACACCGCACAACCCGATTTTTCATTTTCATCTAAGCCTTCCCGCGTCCAGCCAATGCAATTGGGATGGTCGATATAGTCGCGTTGCATTCCATAGGCAAACTCCTTTCTTGCCACTAGCAATTTCTCTAATTTCTCGCACTTTGGCAACATAATTTCGTAATCGTTTCCGTCTCTTCCTTTGCCAGTATATTTTGCTCCATATAAATCGGGGTAAAATACACAAGGATAGCCAGCTTCGCGAAGCAAAACCAAGGCATAGCTCAATGGTTTGAACCAATTTTCGACCGGAGCTTCCAGCATTTGCAGAGGTTGCGTATCATGATTATCTATCAAGGTGACTGCAAGGGGAGCATTGGCTACTACCAAGGTGTCGTTGAAGATGGTAGTAAGGTCGTAATCGCGGCCTTTAGTGGAAGCCTCGTGCATATTCTGATGTAAGCAAGCATCGAAGAGTGCCAATTTACCCCCCGTTGCTTCAATGTATTTGAGCATAGCTGGCAGATTCCTTGGCGACCAATATTCGCCCACAGCAAATAACTCGGGCTTGAGGGTGCGCATATAATCGAGCCATTCTGCAATCATTTGTGGTGGCATGTGCTTGATGGCATCTAGTCGCACACCATCAAATTGTGCAGTTTCCAAATACCATTTTCCCCACCGCTTTATTTCTTCTCTTACGGCTTCATTTCTGTAGTCAATATCAGAATACATTAAATAATCGTAATTCCCCTTTTCATCATTCATCACATCTTCCCACTTATCGCCATATTCATTTTGAATGCTAAAAATGGCTGTTTCTTTATTTTTATCATCATAATCTACGCCACTGAAGCAATTGAAATTCCACACAAACTGAGAATATTTGCCATTTCTTCCTGGAAAAGTAAATTTAGTATAAGCCTCAATTTGATAAGGCTCACTTATAAATTGGTTTCTATTCTCAGGGTCTACTTTCCTCACTGTTACAGTTTCGGTTTCGTCTGCACCACCCATGTGGTTGAGCACAACATCGGCATATACTTGTATTTTAAGTGATTGCAGCTTTTTTATACAGTTTAAATATTCTTGTTTGGTACCATATCGGGTAGCTACCGACCCTTTTTGATCGAACTCGCCCAAATCGTATAAATCGTATAAATTGTAGCCCCGTGCATTGGAGCCATCTGTACCTTTAAAGGCAGGTGGCAACCAAATAGCATTGATGCCTAAGTTCGCCAGTTTTTCTGCCTCTTTTTGTGTGAGATTCCAAAGCCCCTCAGGTAAGTACCAATGGAAAAACTGAATCATTGTGCCGTTTGTCATGAAAATATCCTTTTGATTTAGTGAATAAACTTTTTAATATCTGCACCCTAAACTTCTTTCAGGGGAACTGGAATACTTCGCAATACTGCTACTGGAAACTTGGCAAACAATCTGCTTGCGGATACTGAATTGGCAGTTTCTAGTATTTCATCAGTAAAGATATTATGCCATGTTTGTGAAGCTTCGGGAGGCAGCTCCACAGTAATGTCTTCCCAAATATTCTCCGTAGCAAAAGCTGATACAATTGCCAAAGGCAGCACAACTATTATCCATTTTGTGCCAAAGCATCTGGCATAAGCTATTATTTTATTGCTTCCTTCTGGAAACAGAGTTGACACTTGTAAGGGAATATAATGACCAAGAAGAAATACATCTTGCATATCATGCCTCAAATGGAGTGTTTTCCAGTTTACAAAAAGCTTTTCAGCCCCTTGCTCTCGCTTTTCTTTGATGAAATTGAGAGCCAAATCGAGGCTTTGGCTTGATTTTGAAATGATTGAATTTAGTAAATCAGCTCTGAAAGTATAATCTACAGGCCTGCGGTTGTCGGGGTCAACATAGCTCAATTCCCACAATTCGCTGCCTTGGTATATATCAGGAATGCCTGGTGCGGTATTTTTGATAATTGTTTGTACCAAAGAATACACCGTAGCCGATTGAATAACCTTTTGCAGAAATGGGATAAAACTATAAATGAACGGATGGTTTTTTTTGAGAATGCGATCGATGAAAAGCACACAAGTATGCTCGTAAGTGGTGTTGGGAGCTGAATAGGTAGTTTCGACTTTGGCTTCACGTAATGCTTTGATTATAAAACCCTTAGTGCGTTCTACAAACGATTCGGTCACTTTTAAATCTTCAGGAAAACTACCAATAAGTGATTGATAAATAAACCATTGATCGTTGGCAGAAGGCACTGCCTTGCCATTTTGCGTTTGTATAAAAGCCTGATTGATGGCTTGCCATTGGGCTACCAAAGTTTTCCATTCATCGGCTAGCTCGGCCAATACATTTATTCTCATGCGGGCATCTTCGCCCCGCTTGGTATCGTGGGTAGAGGTAGCATTGAGTGAATAAGGATTATTAAGCTGCCTTGCAATCATCCTGTTATGAAATTCGTGTATCCCCATAGAAAGCTCGGCAGGGGAATCGCCCACCTCATTGTGCGAAATGAGCGGATTGTACACATAAAATGTAGTATCTTCTACGCCTTTTGCAGCCAATGGCCCGGTGAATTGCATTAGCCGCTTTATAAATTTGAGTTTATTATCAGATAGATTCGGGTCGAAACTTTTATCAAATAAAGACTTTATAAATTTCAACTCCCACTCCATAGATTCATCACGATGGGCAGCTGCCTCTAAGGCATTATCAACCAATTGCCTATCGGCTTTAGCCAATGGGAATTGTTCGGGGTAAATTCTGTAAATAGGAAAGCAAGCCATGAAAATACCCAGAGCTTTTTTCACCCTATCGGTATCAAAGGCAGAGGTAAACAGGTTTAATTCCTGTAGATAACCAACCAAATTATTGAGCTCGCCTGCCATTTGGCTTTGCAGAAAGTTGTATTTATTTTCATATACCAATTCTTTGTAAGGCTTGGTGAAAGGTACAAACTGGTGGTAATGGGTAAGCAATTTCTCTGCCCCCGCTTTATCTGTAAGTAAGCGATTGGTGAAAGAAAGGAAATCGTAGCCGCTGGTGCCTTGCAATGCCCAATCTTTAGCCAAGTCTTCATTGGCATCTAATATCTTCTCGGCTATAATGTAGCAATCCTCTCCCAATAGTTTTCTTAACTTTTCTACATATTGTTTAGGGTCGGCAAGGCCATCGATATGGTCTATTCTCACGCCTTGTATTAGCCCTTCGTTGTGAAGTTGGCTAATGAGCTGGTGGTAATCATCGAACACATTTTCATCTTCCATCCGCAGGCATATCAGGCAATTTATGGTGAAAAACCTGCGGTAATTCATCTCTTTCTCGGCCGATTGCCAAGTGGTAAGTACAAAATGCTGACTCAGCATCAACTGAGTAAGCAGCTTTTTATCGTTATTTATTCGCTCAACACATTGGTCTATTTCCAGCTTTCTTGCCTTGTCTTTATCATTTATAATGGAAGAGGTAAGCTCGTTTTTCAAGTGTTGCCAATCTTGTAAATTGGCTGTATTGGGGTGATTAATGAGTGATTGCAGTTGGTGAATAAGAATGTCGTCAGGCTTGACTGTTTCGAGCAGCAAATCGTGAATAAATTGTAATCCGCTTTTTGAAATAGGAAGTACATTGTCGAAATAAGTAAAGGAAAAGCCTGCTTTGTCGAATTGCAATTTTATATCCCCAGCCTCAATGCTTTCTTCTAAAGGTTTGTCGATAATTGGAATTAAGATCTTTCCTTTGGTAGCGGCATAGCTCCAATTGATGTCGAAATAGCGATAATAGGGCGAATGCTCGCCACGCTCCAGCACATCATTGAGCCAGATATTGTGTTGCGTAAATGCCATGTGATTGGGCACAATATCTTGCAACCAACTCATATTGAGCGGCTTTAGCAACTCGCTTATCTCTTGCAAATTTTCAAAAGTACCTAGTTCAGGATTAATTAGAAGCGGGTTAATTACATCGTAGCCATGCGAACTATCGTGAATGGCACTTGTAATGGGGGCAGCATAAATGGTAGATATTCCCAGCTTGTGCAAGTATTCTATCAGCATTTTTACATCAGCCAAGGTAAACTTGCTATTGATTTGAAGGCGATAGGTGGAAGTTGGGAAGTTCATTTTAATTAATGCGTAATTATTATTTCGTAATGCGTAATTATTAATGCTTTTCCCACCTCTTTGATAGGATTTCCCACCTCTTTGATAGGATTTCCCACCTCTT
>CAZMFZ010000023.1:14841-22750 GCA_964565665.1 uncultured Bifidobacteriaceae bacterium
GGATTTCCCACCTCTTTGATAGGATTTCCCACCTCTTTGATAGGATTTCCCACCTCTTTGATAGGATTTCCCACCTTTTTTCAATCATCACTCATCTTTCTTCAATCATCAACAATAATCACTAATTAATAATTACCTCTCGAAAATTAATGCTGACATACCATTGATAGTTATCGATTCATTTGGGTATAATTCCCCAAAGATTGAGTCGCCACTTCCATTCCATTTTTTGGCACTCGAATCGAATTTCAATTTGAATTTGGTAGTAGTGTTGTTTAGAAAATGACTGTTCTCCGTTCCGAAATTTAATACTATAAGTAGATGGTCGTCTAGATTGGTACGTTCAAAAGACAATATTTTACCATCACCAACAGGATGCACAATCATGCTTTCACGTTCAATTGCCTCCATTGCCGGGTGCGATTTGCGAAACTGAATCAGGTATTTGTAATATGCCAAAAGGGTGCTGTTGCTTTCGGTTTCAAGATTCCACGAAAGTTTCGACTTCAAAAAGGTTTCTTCCGCTTGCGGGTCAGGAAAATCGTCTTTAAAATTAAAATAGCTAAATTCCTTTCGCCTGCCTCCGCTCACTTTCTCAGCCAATTCTGGTTTGTGATCTACAAAAAACAGAAAAGGATTGGTTTCTCCGTACTCTTCGCCCATAAAAAGCAAAGGCACATAAGGTGAAAGCAACACGGTGGCTGCTACCAGTTTCAGTTGCTCGAAATTGAGCATATTTGTTAATCTATCGCCTAAAGCTCGATTGCCTATCTGGTCGTGATTTTGCGAGAATACCACAAACTGGTCGTAATGATTATCGACTTTCAAAGCCCCAAACATGCGGTGGCGGTGTTTTGAAAATATGCCATTGTAGACATAGGTATTCACAAAAGCATCTTCAAGCTGTTTCAAAGTGCCAAAGTCTTCGTAATAGCCGTTGGTTTCGCCAGTAACCAAGCTGTGCAAGGCGTGGTGAAACTCATCATTCCATTGGGCATCTAGCCCAAACCCACCTTTCTTTACTGTGTCGATATAGCGTGGATTGTTTAAGTCAAATTCGGCAATCAGTATTTTCTGTTTGCCTGTAGTGGCTTCCAATTTCAGCACTTCATTTTTTAGTTCCTGAATAAAATGATTGGCACTCATATCGCAGATTGCATGTACGGCATCGAGCCTCAGGCCATCTATATGGTATTCACCTAGCCACATAATTACATTTTGCAGAAAGTAATTGCGTACCCCATCGCAATAGGCATCGTCAAAATTTAGGGCTTCGCCCCAAGGTGTTTTATATTTTTCGGTAAAATAGGGAGCAAACTCTTTCAGAAAATTACCATCGGGTCCTAAATGATTGTACACTACATCAAGTATTACCGCTATGCCCATTTGGTGGGCTGCATTTATCAAAGTTTTAAATGCTGCAGCCCCGCCATAGGCACTTGAAGTCGCAAAAAGCGATACGCCATCGTAACCCCAATTGCGAACGCCTGGAAATTCGGCCACAGGCATTATTTCAATAGCATTTATGCCTAGTTCTTTTAAATATTGCAACCTAGAAATAATAGCTTCAAAGGTACCATCAAGGGTAAAAGTGCCCACATGGAGTTCGTAGATTACCATTTCTCGCATAGGCAAGCCTTTCCATGTTTCATCATTCCAAGCAAAACTTCTTTCTATTATTTGCGAAGCTTCAGTGGGGCCATCGGGCTGAGAAACAGAAGCCGGATCAGGCACTTCGAGGTTTCCATCTAACTTAAATTTATAACGACTGCCAAGTATCATATCGGTTCCAGTGGCGTGCCAATAGCCAAAATCATCGGGAATCATTTCAATAGATGTGTCGTGTACCACCAATTCTACTTTGCTGATGAGTGGTGCCCACACATTGAATTCGCATTGGCCATTGGGTTTATAAAACGCTCCTACTTTTTGTCGGAATGAATTCATTTTTTACTATCAAATTTTTTAAATGAAAGTTGGTTGCATAAGACACCAACCAAGGCATAGGGTATCAATTAGGGCAAGAAATAAAAATAACCGTGCCATATAATAAGCTCAAATACAGGGTGGTGAGGTCTGCAACTTTCCACAAATTGGGCTTTGTGGGGAGATATTGCCACAAAAGAGGGTAGGTGAAACCACAAACTAAGGCGTAGAAAATCTCATATAAGGTTTAAAGCCAAACAAAGGAATGGCACAGTTTTTTGATTCTAATTGTATCACACTAAAACAAAATCATTATGACAACGAATTATGAAGATCAAGTAAAATTAATAAACGACCTGGTGATTCTGAACAACGACAGAATAGAAGGCTACGATTTAGCGAGTGCCGAAACTACCGATTTGGGACTTAGGAAATTATTTGAACAATATGCAAAACAAAGCCGCGACAACGTGATTGTGTTGGCTTCGGAAATTGGCAAATTAGGCTCAGTGGCCGCTACTCATACTACCACATCGGGCAAATTCTTTAGAGCATGGATGGAAATTAAAACTGCTCTTACTGCTAAAAATGAAAAAGGAGTGCTTGAATCTTGCGAATATGGCGAAGATGTAATTCTCGAAGCCTACAAAGATGCCTTAGATTCTGACATCACTCTATCATCAGATTTGAAAGAAATAGTAGTGAAACAGAAAGACGAGTTAGAAACGGCTCATGACACCATTAAAAAAATGAGAGATACTGTAGTGGCGTAACTCAACTTCTTCGACTATGAGACAAAAATAAAGCGAGGCTAACGCCTCGCTTTATTTTTAAAATCCCCTGTAAGGTTTGAAACTTTATAAGCGATTGTACAAAAACAAACATTTCAATGACCTATTGCTTAGGAATAAAAGTAAAAGAAGGCCTGGTAGCTATATCAGATACCCGCGTATCGGCAGGCACCCACATTACGGTAAAGAAAAAGGTGTACGTGGTACAGAAAGAGAAATACTCGCTTTTCATTATGACAAGCGGGCTTAGATCGGTGCGAGACAAGGCCATTCATTATTTTGAAGAATTGATAGAGGAAGGCGTGATTCACAATAAACTATTTAAAGTAGTAAATGCCTTCGGAGAACAAATAAAACGCGTATCTGCTGAAGATAGAGATGCTTTGGAGAAATCGGGGTTTAAATTCAACCTCAATACTGTTGTGGGTGGGCAGCTTAGAGATGATGAAGAACATAAACTGTTTATGTTGTTTTCAGAAGGCAATTGGGTAGAGATAGATGAAAGTTCGCCCTATATAATAATTGGCAACTCGGGGCAAGGCAAAGCCATTCTAAACAGAATATTGGAAAATGATTCCACTATGCGGCAGGCATTAAAAGCTGGGTATATTTCATTCGATTCTACGAGGGCAAGTGGCAACGATGTAGAATTTCCCATAGATGTGGTGCTGTATAAAAAAGGAAGCTATATGATGGCCGAACACCGATACGAGCAGCGTGAACTAGAGGCTGTATCAGAATTGTGGAACAACAAACTTAAAACAGCCCTTGACGAATTGCCCGATGAATGGATGGAGAATGCATTTGAGAAGCTTGTTGATGAATAATGCGTAATTATGAATTATGAATTATGAATTATGAATTATGAATTATTAAAAAGCAAAAACTTTATTAAAAACTATAAAGGGATAAGTGTAAACAGTAGCTGGGTATATAATTTGGTTTACCATTAACCACAAACATCTAACCCCCAAACCAATAACCAATAACCCATAACCCCTTACCTCAAACCAAACCTTCCACATGAAATTTCAAGTACATTCTGAACTAAAATACAACGTTCTATTTCCGAGTACACTTATTTTTAACATTCACGCTTTACGCACACAAAATCAAACTGTGCTGGAAGAAACGTTAGCTACTGATCCATACATAAGGTTAGAAGAATTTACCTCTACACATAGCCCAAATAGATTTGTGCGATTGGAAATAGGCGAACCTTTAAATTTTACCATCTCTTACAAAGCTACTGTAGATGCGAACTGTAAAATTATACAGCATCAAGAACGGGCACTTAGCATTTCATTAGCTAAATTAGATGGAGATGTAATTCCCTTTCTGTTTCCAAGCCGATACTGCCAGTCAGACAAGCTACAAAGGTTTGCCAACAAACTGATTGGCAATCAGGAAAACACCTATTTGATGGTATTGGCCATCACCGATTGGATACACCAAAATGTAGAATACATAAGCGGAAGTACCGACTCTCATACTTCGGCTTTGGACACTATTACTGAGCGTTCGGGTGTGTGTCGCGATTTTGCTCACTTGGGTATTGCTTTGTGCCGGGCATTGTCTATTCCGGCACGCTACTTCACAGGCTATGCTTTCAAATTATTCCCACCTGATTTTCATGCTTGTTTCGAGGCATATATTGGTGGGCAATGGATAGTTTTTGACGCCACTAAACTGGTGCCTCTCAACGGGATGATTAAAATTGCTTCTGGCCGCGATGCAGCCGATGCCGCAGTGGCCAGTATATTTGGAAATGTAGTTTGCACATCAATTCTGGTGGGTTGCGATGCTGCGGAAGAAAACTTTGACCCTATTTATTATAATAAAAATGATATGAGGTTTGTTTCTTATTAATATCATTTAGTTAAGCCTTTTATTAACCTCAGCCCCTTCCCCCCGTTTGTACGGGGCAAGCTCTAGCCTACTGAGAGGGGTGACTAAGCACTAACAAAACGGCATTAATCAATAATTACGCGTTAATAATTACGAATTATGTACAAAGCCCTTTTTCTATTAATGAGCATTCTATTTCTAAATACATCGGTCGCACAGTTCAATAGTCCCGATGAGGTGTATGGCAATCTGTTCACCGCTGTGCAAACCAGTGGAATATTCTCCGACTACAAAACATTTCCCGATTGTACGCCCAAATATTCACCCAAAAAAATACTAGCACTGTATGAACAGCAACGCCAAAAACCAGATTTCAAACTGAAATCATTTGTATTATCCAATTTTTATTTACCAGATTCATCGCACGTTAATTACAAAACCGATACCACCATACACATCAATAGGCATATAGATTCCTTGTGGAATGTGCTTACACTTACGCCTGCCAAATCTGCTCCAAATACCTCATTAATTGCCCTCCCCTACCCCTATATAGTGCCTGGCGGTAGGTTTAGGGAAATGTTTTATTGGGATAGTTATTTTATAATGCTGGGTTTAGAAGCATCAGGCAGAAACGATTTGCTTACAAGCATGATGGCTAATTTCAACCACCTGATAGATACCCTAGGCTATATTCCCAATGGCAACCGTACCTACTTTCTTAGCCGCTCTCAGCCCCCTTTTTATGCAATGATGGTAGATATGATGGCAAAAAAAGACAGCTCATTACTGACCAAATATTTACCATATCTTGAAAGAGAATATGAATTTTGGATGAATGGCTCTAATAATATAAAGAACAATTATAGTGCTTACAAGCGGGTAGTGCGATTGCAAGATGGCGAATTGCTCAATAGGTATTGGGATGACGACCCCAAACCTCGCCCCGAAGCTTACGGCAAAGACATAGAGCAAAGCAAGAATATGGATGCCGAAACAGCTACAAATTTATACCGCAGCATTAGAGCTGCTTGCGAATCGGGCTGGGATTTCAGTACTCGGTGGAACAAAGTGGAAGGCTCGATAAGCACAATCTACACTACCGCTATTGTACCTGTAGATCTAAACTGCCTAATGTACTTTCTTGAACAAACTATTGCTCGTGCATATTTGCAAAAAGGCATGAAGAAATACGCAGACAAATATGCTACACTCGCAGCCAAACGAAAAATTGCCATTACCAAATATTGTTGGAGCGAGAAGTATGCCTTCTTTATGGACTATGATTTTAAAATGAAAGAAAGCACACCTTGTTATTCACTAGCTGGGGCGTTCCCTTTGTATTTCAACCTAGCCACAAATGACCAAGCCACCAAAGTAGCCGATAAGCTTGCTAAAGATTTTCTGAAAGATGGCGGATTTGTAACCACACTAGTGAAATCGAACTACCAGTGGGATTCCCCCAACGGTTGGGCACCGCTACAATGGATTACGGTGAAGGGATTACAAAATTATGGTAAAAATGAATTGGCAAATAGTGGAGCAAGTAAATGGCTCGACCTCAATGAAAAGATATTTAAAAACACCGGAAAATTATTAGAAAAGTATAATGTGGAAGATAAAAACGAACTTACCGGAGGCGGAGAATACGACCTACAAGATGGCTTCGGCTGGACAAACGGAGTGTATTTGAAACTGAAACAAATGTTAAAGTAATTTTTAATGATGAATGATGAATGATGTATGATGAATGATTCTAAGCCAATAAATTAATAATTACGCATTAATAATCAATAATTAATAAAAATCTTGTTCAAATCATGGCTATATCTGTTCTTTTTTATGTTTATATGGCAAATAAATAATGCCCAAAACAAAGCGAATACACCTGCTACAAAATCTGTGGTAAATAAGAATATACAGCCCAAAAAATCTACAGCCAAACCTAGCATCAACAAAAACACCAAACCTTCCCCCTCAAAGCCTAAACCTCCTATCCAACAAAGCAAACCAAGCAGCACAGCAATTAAAAAACCTTTGCCTATCAAGAGCACAACTACAAAATCTGGGGCTTCTAAAGCAATTACTCAACCAACCACTCCTCAAAACGAAGCTAAAAAGCCTCTTGAGCAAATAAAAGAAGATACCGTAGCGGAGAAAAAAGAGCTGAAGGACAGCACCATATACAATGTAATGCACTACAAACTTCCCGATTCTACCAAAATATTCTTCAACCAAATGGTGCATCCCAAAACAAGAGATTCAATCTACTACCAAGAAACAGATATTGTAGATTTGTTTGTCTATACTTTTTCAAATAAAAAAGCCAAAATTGATCTTAAACCAAAGAAGCAAAAGAAAATCTTTTGGTCGTTTTTCCCTACGGGCAATCCTGTGGCCCGAAATGCCATCGTTACCGCCACCAACGCAGCCTTTTATCTAGGTTCAATAAAAAATACCAAGCTTTCCTACTTCAACTTTTTGGCCTTTTACAACTGGTACAATCAATTTACATTCCCCATTCGAGCCAATATTTGGACCGCAGGAAACAAATACAACCTGCAAGGCGATTACCGATTTTACTACTATCCCCTGCCAACATATGGCATAGGAGCCAACACCAAAACAGGTGACAAAAATCTCATTACCTACAACTATATTAGATTTCATCAAACGGTGCTTCGCAAAATAAACGAGCATGTGTTTGCTGGATTAGGCTATGCTTGGGATTACCACGGAGGCATCAGAGATCAAAGTCCAGAATCGGGAGGCGGCAAAGATTTCAGGGCTTACCGTGAGGGCACTTTTGGTTCGTCTGTATCTTCGGGCATCACCTTCAATGCCTTGTATGACGACCGCCAAAACGCTATCAACCCCCAAAAAGGCAATTATTTGAACGCAGTTTTTAGGGTTAATGGACGTGCATTAGCGAGCGACAACAATTGGCAATCGATATATTTGGACGGCCGCAAATACATCAGCTTTAGCCATAGAAAAAATCAAATACTGTGCATTTGGGGCTTGGCTTGGTTTACCGTTTCTGGCAAACCACCTTATCTCGATTTGCCCTCAATGGGTTGGGATTCCTATTCCACCACAGCCAGGGGGTACATTCAAGGGCGATTTACGGGTAAAAACATGCTTTATTTAGAAACTGAATACCGATTCAACCTGATGCGAAACGGGCTACTTGGGGCTGTGGTATTTTCAAATGTAAGTGCATTTCCCGAACCCAAAACAAATATCAACATGCGGCTGCTTCCATCTTTGGGGGCAGGATTAAGAATAAAAATAAACCGCGACTCTCGCACAAACTTCGCCCTCGATTTCGCCCACGGCATTGA
>CAZMFZ010000023.1:22760-31147 GCA_964565665.1 uncultured Bifidobacteriaceae bacterium
TCCTTGGTTTGTGGCTTAACAACCTAATTATAGCAGCTCATCCATCCAATTTCAGCAATCCTTTTTACGCAAGCACTATTTTAATTTATCTTGCAAGAAAATTTACTGAATATATGGCGGAAATTCTAAACCAAATCACATGCCCCAATTGCGGGCATCATTTCAATGCGGAACAAGCACTTTCTGTGCAGGTAGAAACCCGCTTGCGAAATGAATATAACCAAAAATTCAAAGGGCTTGCCGCACAAAAAGATCAAGAATTGAATCTAAAATTGAGCGAGGAATTGAAAAAACAGGCTGAAAATCAAAAAAAGCTTGAAGTGGAACTCAAAGAAAAAGTAAAACTTGATTTTGAAACTCAGCTTAAAAATTCTTCTGAAGAATTGGAGGCCAAGCGAAAGGAAGTTTTTACCCTCAAAAACCGTGAGCTTGAATTATTGAAAAAAGAACAGCAATTGGTAGAGCAAAATCAGAATTTTGAGCTTGACCTGCAAAAAAAGTTGATTGAAGAGCGGAAATTGATAGAGCAGACCGCCAAGCAAAAAGCCGAAGCCGATTCTTTATTTAAGCTAAAGGAAAAAGATATGAAGCTGGAGCAACTGATGGATCAGCTTGAAATAATGAAGAAAAAAGCAGAACAAGGCTCGATGCAACTGCAAGGGGAAGTTCAGGAAGTGGCTTTGGAAGAATTGCTCAATTCTACATTTCCGTTCGACACCATTAGCGAGGTTGGCAAAGGCGTGAAAGGAGCCGATATTATCCAAACTATTCACAATAAGCTGGGGCAAGAATGTGGCACTATTATATATGAAAGCAAGCGAACCAAGGCATTTTCCAGCGATTGGATAGATAAATTAAAGGCCGATTTGCGAAGCCAAAAATCAGATATTGCTGTGATAGTTACCGAAACTATGCCACGCGAAATGGATAAATTTGGGCAGAAAGATGGGATTTGGATTTGCACTTACGATGAAGTGAAAGGCGTAGCAGCTGTGTTGCGAGAAAGCCTAATTAGGATTCATGAGATAAAATCTTCGCAAGACAATAAAGGCGATAAAATGCAACACCTTTACGATTTCCTAACAGGAAATGAATTTAGACACCATATCGAGTCGATTGTAGAAGGCTTTTCAAGTATGCAATCGGCTCTTCAAAAAGAACGATTGGCGATGGAGCGTATGTGGAGCGAGCGAGAAAAACAATTGAGCAAAGTGCTACTCAATATGAGCGGCATGTATGGAAGCATCAAAGGCATAGCCGGCAATGCCATAGGAGAAGTGAAATTATTATCTCTTGATGAATAAGCAGTATTAGCAGAGTCAACTATTGCTTTACCACAAATACAACCCTCTGTAAAACAAGAATTGCTATCAGGTTTATTTAAAATAACCTGCCCAAAAGGCGTTTTCTAAAATATATTTGGCAATTTGGCCGCCAACACATCTATTAATTTGAGTACAGCTACCAAGATGGCTATAAGCCCAATGCTCCACCGCAAATTGGTATTGATGGCTTTCTGTATTTTAAATTCTATATTGCTTTCAAAGGCTTTCATAGAAGATTTGAGTTCATTTTCGAGGTTGCTAAACTTAGCTAGCATCAATTTATTTTCAGATTTTAGTTCGCTTTCTAAGGTTTTAAATTCTCCTTTCAAGGAACTCACATCTGCTGTCACATCCTTTAGTTTTTCGTCCAAATGGTTGATGTGATTGAACTGCGATTTGAGCAAAAGCGTATTTACATCATTGCTATCTAAGCCTTCGCCACGGCTAAATTTTTCTTGAATCTCCTTTATTTTGGGTTCAACCATTTGCAAAAGTGTCTCATCTACGTTTGTTTTGTTCATGGAAGCGATATTTTTACAAAATTAAATATTTTTGGATAAAGACAGAGTAAATATAGAAAAACACGCTAAAAAGGCTTGTTTTTACAAATTTCAAAACCAGATTTGCACAAAGTCAAACCTAGAAAGTTTCTAATAAATAAGATCTACTAATTATTAAAATTCACCGCCTCCGCCTCCTCCATCACTATTATTTTGATTGCTGCGTTTGCTGCCTTTCTTGCCATTGAGGCTTTCATTACCAAATTTATAGGTGAAGTTTACAGTCATTACCCTAGTTTCTCTTTTCCTTCTAATATCTGTAGAAAAGTTATCGGAATTTTGCGAAGCATTAAATTGCCTCGTATTGAACACATCTGAAATATTGATAGTTACAAATGCCTTTTGCGGAATAATATCCTTTTTAAACCCAACGTCTATTCCATTCATGCCATAAAATGAGCCTTGTGCAATAGCAATAGGCAGCATATAATAGCCTGTCACTTGCAAATCGGCTCCTTTCCATATTTTGAAATTAGAAGTAAAACGGCCATTGCCTGTAAAGCTTTCACGGTTAATGTTGTTTGCATTGTTGCTGCTTCCAGCATTAACTTGGATATAAAATCCGTTGATATTGCTTGTTATGTTCCACCATTTGAATAGTTCGTTTTTGGCAATGAGTTCAATGCCTGTATTTCTAGCAAAGCCCACGTTTGAAAATTCCGTTACTGAAGTTCCATCACCGAATACCGTTCTTATTCTTTGGGTAGCCCCTTCTATTTCACGGAAATAGCCAGTAGCTATGAATGAATGCTTGGTCCAATTCTTAGCATAGCCCAACTCAAACGAATTTATATACTCAGGTTTTAAAAATGGATTACCCACTACCAAATCTACCGGATTGTTGTAGCTGGGAAATGGGTTCAAATTACCAGGATTGGGTCTATTTATTCTTCGGCTGTAGCTTGCTTTTAGCTCTTGCTCATTTTCAAGCTTTTTGGCAATGTGCAGCGTAGGGAAAAAGTCAATAAAACTAGTTTCATTTTTAGTTTGTAAAGTCACTTGTTCTACACTTCTAATGGTTTGCTCGCCTCGCAAACCTGCTTGCACACTAAATCCTCGTGGGAAAACCTGATTCCAGATGCCATAAACAGCATTCACATCATCTATATAAACGAACCTGTTCGATTTTATATTATCCTTTTCTGTATTTCCATTAAGGTTAGATAAACTATCAAATAATAAATCGTTGTCGAAATTTCGATAAGTGACTTTTGCACCCATTTCGAAGCGGGTTTTCTCACCAAATGGTGCTACATAATCAATCTGAGCCACGGCTATTTTATTGACATTATTAGGTTCCGTACCTGATATAGATGGAAAAGCAGGATTTAGGATGGGAGATAATGGGAAATTAGATATTTGATTAAATCCTGTATTACCATAATTGATAGACCAAGAGGCCGATGCACTGGCTGAAAACTCTCTTCCAGGAGTATTAAAGGTTTTTCTGTAACCCAAATTGGCATCTATATTATAAGCGTATTCGTATTTGTTTACTTGTCTTACTCTAAGTTGCGTATCAATTTTTGCACTGTTCTGAAAGATGTAGGTCAATCTTTCTGGCTCCACATTTTGATTGTAACCGCCTGTAATTCTGGCATCTACCGTATTTTTGGCATCAATAGAATATTCTGCTCCTAAATTCAATAAATGGTTGTGAGAATACAATTCGGCTGCTGAAGTTTGTTTTTGAAAGTTACTGTCTGTTGCGAAATAGTTATCTCTGGTAGTGTTGTGGCTTTGCCAGCGCTGGCCATATCTATAGCCATAGTTTGATGTAAAATTCCATTTGCCAAACTTCCAATTCAACGAAGCATTGCCATTGTATTTGTTAATGGCATTGTAATCATATTTATTATCGCCATAATTATTGTTGGCTGATTCATTGTATTTGTCTCTTGTTCCAAAGCCTGAGCTTACCTGCCCATTCATGCCATCGGCTCTGTTTTTCTTTAGAATAATATTTATAATGCCGCCCATGCCATCTGCATCGTAGCGGGCTGAAGGGTTTGTAATTAGCTCTACCCGTTCTATACTTGAGGCAGGCAATTGGTCAAGCACCTGCTGTGGCGTGCCAGCATTGGCAAAGGGTTTTCCATTAACCCAAATTGTGATATTTCCCGTGCCTCGTACATTGATATTTCCATCTGTATCAACCGTTACAGAGGGTATTTGCTTCAATACATCTGAAGCAGAGCCGCCCGCAACTACAGGGTTTTTATCTACCTCAAATACTTTTTTATCTATACTAAACTGCATCTGATCTCTTTCGCCCATCACTTTTACATCTTCTAATACTTTAGAACTGTTTGTGATTTTCACTTTCCCAATATTAAAAACTGGGGTATTGGCAGTTATATTTAGAGCATCGGTGCGATAGTTTTTATAGCCTATAAATGAAACTTTCATAATGTATTTGCCTGGCTTCACTTTTTCAATCGTAAAATTTCCTTTTTCATCGGCCAAAGCGCCTAATATCTGCGAACTGTCGCTTTGGCTCGCTATAGAGATGGTGGCATATTCGACCGGACTATTTGTTTGGCTGTCGACAATCTGCCCCTTAATAGATTGGGCAATGCTACTATAAGATAAATAAAAAAAATAAAGCAGGATTGGTATGGTTTTTTGAGACAAGTGTTGGAAAGTTTTCAAAGAATTTTGTTTTATTTATTTTGGTATGCAAAA
The DNA here is from genome assembly GCA_964565665.1 of uncultured Bifidobacteriaceae bacterium. Lineage (GTDB taxonomy): Bacteria > Bacteroidota > Bacteroidia > Cytophagales > UBA9547 > CAZMFZ01. The sequence goes on from CAZMFZ010000023.1 coordinate 27,331, forward strand.
ATAGAATGTTTTCTAATCAAAATTTGTTTACCTAATGTTAAAAGAAATTGAAACGAACGGGATTTGAACCCACAAAATTACCTTACAGTTCAATTGTAACAGTGGGATGTTGATAATTCTATTTTAGAGTGTATTAAATTGCCATGGTGAAAAAGTTTTTATATGCGATACTTTTATTAGGCATCTGCCTATGGCTACAAAACTGCAAAAGCTCTTCTAGCTCTGCACCCAAACGAATAGACAATCAAGTAGATGAAGTACTAAAGCGTGCGAAAAAACAAATCGGAACTCGCTACAAAGCAGGCGGCACTAATTCTAGTGGGTTTGATTGCTCGGGTTTTGTGCGATACAGCTACGAACCAACAGGCATAAAATTGCCCTCAACCGCAGCCCAACAATCGCAAATAGGTAAAAAACTATATTTGAGCGAGGCTCGCAAAGGCGATTTAATATTTTTTAAAGGTGGAGATGAGAAAAGTAAAAATGTAGGTCATGTGGGCATTGTAGTGGGTGGCGAAAACGACAATCTCGAATTCATACACGCCAGTACAAGCAAAGGCATAATGGTAAGCAAACTTGGAGAGAAATACTTTAAATTACGCTTTACCGGGCTAAGGAGAGTAGTGGGAGTAGTGGTGGCAGGGAAATAAGAAGCTGAACCACCACATCAAAAATCACCCCTTCCCTTTTCTCACTTCTACCATTGCCTTCAAATACCTATACACTAGTCGTACACCAACTCCAGTGCCAGATTTGCCTCGGTAATTGTCTTCTTTTTTTAAAAATGCGGTACCTGCAATATCAAAATGCAGCCAAGGATAGGAAGTAAAGTGTTTCAGAAACATACCTGCCGTAATGGCTCCAGCCTCTGTGCCGCCAATATTTTGCAAGTCGGCAATGTCAGATTTTATGTCTTCGGCATATTCATCCCAAAGGGGGAATTCAACCAAGCGTTCATGCACATGGTAGGCGGCTTTTTCGAGTTCACTTTTTATATTTTCATCGGCATTGCCCATATATATACTTCCCTGATGGCCGGTAGCTCGCATGGCCGAACCTGTAAGTGTAGCAAAATCTAATACCAATTCTGGTTTGTACTTGGCTGCGTAAGCCAATGCGTCACCTAAAATGAGCCTACCTTCGGCATCGGTATTCATTACTTCTACAGTAGTGCCGTTGTACATTTCTATTACATCGCCTGGCACAAAAGCATTACCATCTAGCCTGTTTTCAGTAGCAGGAATGAGGCCAATTATGTGAATGGGCAATTTATTTTCTGCCACAGCCATAAAACTGCCAACCACCGCAGCTGCCCCTGCCATATCGCATTTCATCCAATCCATGCTATCGGCAGGTTTTAGGCTGTAGCCTCCTGTATCGTACACCACGCCTTTGCCCACCAACACAATCGGATTTTCATTTACAGCATTTTTGGGTTTATATTCCAATACATTAAAGGTAGGATGATTTTTAGATCCTTTATTCACAGCTAAAAGGCCGCCCATTTTCAGACTTTCAATTTTCGATTTGTTGAATATTTCTACTTTAAAGCCTGACTCCTTGCCTATATTTTCAATTTCTTCGCTAAGTACTTCAGCGGTAAGGTAGCTGAGGGGCTCGTTTACCAAATTGCGTGTGGTGTACACTGCCTTAGCAACATTGGCAAGCTCTTTTAATAATGATTTATCAAGCGATAAATCAATGGCATATACTGTTTCTAGTGAATGCTTCTTTTTCTCCGATTTATACTTGAGAAAGCGATAGCTGCCCAGCAAAATACCTTCTATAAAATCTATAATATTAAGTGTGCTTGGTGTGTTGTTTTCAACTTGCAGTTCTTTTATTTTATGCTCATCGGCAAGCTTTTGTATTTCAAAGCCAAGCCTGCGAAGTTTCTCTGCTTTTTTGGGAATATCTTGCTCTTGGGGCTTTTGCACTAAGAAGACCAATCTTTTATATTGGTTGATAATGATAATGTCTTTCTTCAAAGCTATTTGCGACTTGATATAAGCTGTTTCTGCTTCATTATTTACTATGTCTGATACTTCTTTGAGTTCATTGTAAAGCACTACTAGGTGGATATTTTCTTTGGTTTGGTCTTGTTGTTTGAGAGAAATCATGGATATGTGTTTGTGGCATCAATTTGAAGCAAATATTTCAGTAAAGCAAATATCTAAATATAATAGACGCGGTTTAAATTCATTTGCCCAAACCTTCGACTTTAGCTTGTTATCTTATGGTGAATTAGCCTATATTTGCCCAATTTTAAGCTTCTTATTAATGCAAATCAGCAAACTCTCTATCGTAATTCCTGCCTACAACGAAGGTGCTACCATTCACTTGATATTGGAAAAAATAAAAGCTGTGCAGCTTATTGATAACATTAGAAAAGAGATAATAATAGTGAATGATTGCTCAAAAGACGATACCGAACAATCAATATTCACCTATAAAAGTTTTAATCCTCAGCTTGACATTCATTATTTCAAACACGAGGTAAATAAAGGGAAAGGGGCTGCCTTGCACACGGGAATTGCCAAAGCCACAGGCGATTATCTAATTATTCAAGATGCAGATTTGGAATACGACCCGCGTGAATACGACTTGCTACTAAAACCCGCGATAGAGGCTGATGCAGATGTGGTATACGGGTCGAGATTTATGGGCGGCAATCCGCATCGTATCCTTTTTTTTTGGCATTCGATTGGCAATAAAGTATTGACTTTCCTCTCTAATATGCTCAGTAATTTGAATTTGACAGATATGGAGACTTGCTACAAACTATTCAAAACTTCTCTGATTCAATCTATTGTATTAGAAGAAAAAAGATTTGGTTTCGAACCTGAGGTTACGGCCAAAATTGCGCGACTACCTAATATCAAAATATACGAGGTGGGTATCTCTTATTATGGTCGTACCTACCAAGATGGCAAGAAAATAGGATGGAAAGATGGCGTAAGAGCCATTTACAGCATATTGAAATACAATTTGCTAAGGTAAATTCTAGGCTATCGTTCTACTGATTTCACTAATTCTAGCCACTCTACTTTCTTTTTTTCCAGCCCGATTTCTTAAAATTGGTTCTAGGCGAAGCATCCGATTTGGCTGCAGGATTGTATGCAGGACCTTCTCCCAAACCCTCACTCAATGCTATTTTAGGTACTTCTCTGCCAATATGAGCTTCTATTCTGGAAAATTTCCTTTGGTCTTTTTCATTGATAAATGTGATGGCTGTGCCGGTAGTGGTGGCCCGAGCAGTTCTGCCAATCCGGTGAATATAATCTTCTGGATCGGGCGGCACATCGAAATTTACAACCAAACTTATGCCTTCCACATCTATTCCTCTAGAAATAATATCTGTGCCAATGAGAATTTGCACCTGTTTATTTTTAAATTCTCGCAGTATCACTTCCCTTTCCTCTTGCTCTAAATCTGAATGAAAAGCACGGATGGAAAGCCCTGAGTTTTTAAAATCCCTATCAAGCTCTTTTACTTTGTCTTTTGTAGAGGCAAATATGATAATACTTGTAAAGCTTTCATCTTTCAAAATCGACTTAAGTAAGGCGATTTTTTGGTTGTCGTATACCACATAGGCTTGTTGCAATATGCCCTCAGCAGGCTGGGAAAGGGCAATATTGATTTGTTCAGGCGTTTTGAGAATTTTATTGGCCAGCACCCTTATTTTCGGTGGCATGGTAGCTGAGAACATTAGGGTTTGCCTGTTTGTGGGCAAATAACTTATGATTTTTACCAAGTCATCATAAAAACCCATGTCCAGCATTCTGTCCGCTTCATCTAAAACAAAAAATTCGATCGA
>CAZMFZ010000023.1:31157-37834 GCA_964565665.1 uncultured Bifidobacteriaceae bacterium
CTGAATGTCCTCGATGAAACCCATGTCGAGCATGCGATCGGCTTCATCGAGCACCAAATGTTGCAGATGATTGAGAACAATGTCTCCAGCTGCCAGCAAGGCTATTAATCGGCCTGGTGTAGCTATTATTATATCCGCACCTTGTTGCAGAGCTTTCTTTTGCTGATCCCAAGCTACGCCACTGCCACCGCCATATATTGAAATAGAACTTATAGATAAAAAATACCCAAATCCTTCCACTTGTTGGTCTATTTGCATGGCCAATTCGCGGGTAGGCGAAAGCACAAGGGTGTTCAAATGTCGGGTTTCGGTACTAATGATTTTATTAAGCAAAGGCAAAATGTACGCTGCCGTTTTGCCGGTGCCAGTTTGCGCACAAGCTATCAAATCTTTATTTTGGAGAATAATAGGAATGGCCATTTCCTGAATAGGGGTTGGCTTGTTAAAGCCCATGGCTTCTAGCCCTTCTACTAATTTGGCATCTAAATTAAAATCTTTGAAAGTCACTTAAAATGGATTAATGTGTTGGTTTGGAATTACTATTTTTCAGCTTAGCATAAAAGTAAACAAACTTGTTAATTATTAGTCTGCATGGCGAGAGATATTAATGATACAAGGCATTTTACTCAGCCATATTTACATTCTCATTGTTATTCCTTCGCAATTAAGGTATTTTTTTAACGTTGGAATTTCAATTTCTTTAAAGTGGAAAATACTTGCGGCTAAGGCGGCATCGGCTTTGCCAAGCGTAAATACATCTTTGAAATGAGCCATCGTGCCTGCCCCACCTGAGGCTATTACCGGAATGTTGCAATGGGTAGAAATAACGGCTGTCAACTCATTAGCGAAACCTTGTTTTACCCCGTCATGATTCATAGAAGTAAGTAAAATTTCCCCTGCTCCCAGATTTTCTGCGGTTTTGGCCCAAGACAATGTATCTAAATCGGTAGCAGTTCGGCCTCCATGGGTGTGTACAATACCATTGCCATCTATATTCCGAGTGTCGATAGCCACAACCACAAACTGAATTCCGAATTCTTTGGCCAAATCTGTGATCAATTGTGGGTTTTTGACTGCCGATGAATTGATGGAAATTTTATCTGCTCCGTTATTCAACAATAAAAAAGCATCGGCAACAGAAGCTATTCCGCCTCCTACTGTAAATGGAATGTTGATAACTCGAGCCACGTTTTTCACCAGTTCTGCAAGGGTTTTCCGCTTTTCTACAGTAGCGGTGATATCAAGAAACACCAACTCATCAGCCCCTTGTTCTGCGTAAATAGCAGCTAATTCTACTGGGTCGCCTGCATCGCGAAGGTTTTCAAAGTTTACACCTTTTACAGTTTTCCCATCTTTGATGTCGAGGCAAGAAATAATTCGTTTGGTAAGCACGTATGGAGATGAATAAAAGTTTGCAATGCCAAAATTAGGGTATAAATGGGTATAACAAAACCACAAAAAGATTTTCAACCACCATTCATTGCAGTTGGTTTAAACCAACTGCAATGAATGGTGGAGCGTACCCATGAATATATCCTTAAGTTAATAACTGATGTTACACAATGTTATTATTTGAATGTCAAGCTGAGTACTGAGCTTGTCGAAGTGATCGAAGTCCATTTAAGGCTTGAATAAGAAGTTTTCGACAGGCTCAAACTGACAAGAGCTACGTAGTTTACGTAACATCAGTTAATGACATTTTAATTATACTTTTCTTTTAATAACTAAGTATCGAAAAGCCCATTTCCATAATATTCTAAAGCCTGATACGCCTCCATTTTGAAAATAGCTTTCTAATTCTACTTTATGAAACCCTCTTAAAACAGATAATGGGGCATCGTTTTTTACTAAATAGCATTTTGAAAACAGCTTTGTTAAATATTTGATGCTGAAATATGCCAAAGGATTGCGTTGCAAATCATTTACAAAAAAGCCTAATGCAGCCTTGTAATTGCACCATGTGAGATAAGAAATTAGTTGTTGGTCATTGAGGTGGTGGCAAAAAAGTGCAGAGAAAATAATATCGAATCTCTCATTTACAAATTGATAATCTGAGGTGATAAAGCTGATTTCCGAGTATGGCTTGCAATTTTCTATAGCATAATTTATGCAATCGGGCTTGATGTCGATACCAATCAATTTTACCCTGATTTTGTTTTTTCTTGCCCATTTGGCAATGGCAATTAAGTTGTCGCCCCCACCGCAGCCCACATCGGCAATGGTAATATAATCTTCTAGCAAATACCTGATTTTGGAATTGAGAAAATAGGCTACTCCTTCGATGGTAATGGCATGGCCGCCCAACCAAGTGTTAATAAAATTAAGTTCCTTTAGATTTTGATACAAATCTAATGCTGGAATGGTATCAGCATCAAGCAGTTCGGGTTGATAGGAGCGATATCTAAACAATGCAGTGTGTAGTTAAAATTTAGGCGAAATATGAATCAAATGTCCAGTGTCATTAATTTAAGCATGTTTAAGGAACCTCATCCTAATCCTTCTCCTACAGAGAAGGACTCTTTTAGGTCTTAAGTTAACGACATTGATCAAATGTCGTTAATTTTGCTTTGTTAATGGAGAAATATCATTATAGACTCAATTTAGTATTACTGGTATTTCATGCGTAACTCTAGTTTTCAATTCAAACAATTTACCATTCACCAAGCAAAAGCAGTGATGAAAGTCTGCACCGATGCTTGTATTTTTGGAGCTAGTATTGATGCTGACAAGGCCAAATCAGTACTTGATATTGGCACCGGAACCGGTTTGCTTGCTTTAATGATTGCCCAAAAATCGCAAGGCCAAATTACAGCCATAGAAATAGAACAAAATGCTTTCGACCAGGCTTTTCAGAATGTAAAGGCAAGCCCTTGGCATGATAGAATTAAGGTTATTCATGCTGATATTCAATCATTTGCCTTGATTACATCAGAAAAATTTGATCTAATTATATGTAATCCACCTTTTTTTCAACAGCATTTAAAATCAAATATTCACGCAAAAAATACTGCCAAGCATGATGAAACATTAAGTTTTGAAGATTTGGCTTATGCCATTGGCAAATTTCTATCTGATAATGGAGAATGCCATATATTACTACCTGAATACGAAGCTAGCTTATTTGTAGAAACAGTTCAAAAACATGGTATTTTTCAAACATCATCCATTATTGTAAGGCAAAAATTAGGCACAAATATTTTTAGAGTGATAAATAAATTTAGAAGAGAAAAAACCCAGCAAGTTGCTGTAAATGAGCTATTTATTTATAAATCAGCATCTGACTATTCAGATGAATTTAAAGCTGTGCTTTCTCCGTATTATTTAAATCTATAAACACTTACAATTGTACCACAGCCCTGATTTGAAGCAATTGCACCAATAATTTTTCCAAATTGTGCAAGGCAATCATATTTGCACCATCACTTGGGGCTGAATCGGGGTTTTCGTGTACTTCCATAAACAAAGCATCGATGCCGACAGCCATAGCAGCTTTGGCCAAAACAGAGACAAATTCTCGTTGTCCACCCGAAGAATCGCCATTGCCCCCAGGCATTTGCACACTATGGGTAGCATCAAAAACTATAGGACAGCCAAACTCACGCATCTGCACAAGCCCGCGGTAATCGACCACCAAAGTATTGTAGCCAAATGAAGTGCCACGCTCAGTAAGTAAAATTTGGGTAGCACCGGCCGATTGAAGCTTTTTCACCACATTTTTCATGTCCCACGGAGCTAAAAACTGCCCTTTTTTCAAATTTACAGGGTTACCAGTTTGAGCCGCTGCTATCAACAAATCGGTCTGACGACACAAAAACGCAGGAATTTGAAGCACATCCGCCACTTCTGCAACAGGTGCAGCTTGCCAGCTCTCGTGAATATCGGTGATAATCGGAACATTAATTGCTGTTTTGATATATTGTAATATCTGCAAACCATCACGAATATCTACCCCTCTAAAACTGGAGCTTGAGGTTCTGTTGGCCTTATCGAAGGATGACTTGTAAATAAAATTGACATTAAGTCTCCTGCAGATTTTCTGAATTTCCTCCGCCATTTTGAAGTTGAAATCTTGATTTTCAATTACGCAAGGGCCTGCGATGAGCGTTAATGGTTCGCCTTCTCCAATTTTGAATTTATCTGCAATAGATACTTTTGTCATTGGTTTACTGATTTTCTACAGTTCGAATTCTGGTTTTTTTAGGTTTTCTAGGCATCTTGGGTTTGTTGCCACTATTGATAGATTTGGTATACAATGCCCCAAAATACAGTACTACTGCTGAATAATACACCCATATCAATATCATTATCAGCGAACTAGCCGCTGTGTAGGCCGAAAGCGTAGCATTGAAATTTAGATATAATCCGATGCCATATTTGCCCAAAATCAATAATATAGTAGCCAATACTGCCCCATGTAAAGCCGATTTCCAATAAATTTTCACTTCCGGCAAAAATTTATACACAAAAGTAGCTATACCAATAAAAATGATGGAAATACTCAAATAATTGGAAAGGCTAATAAGAAAACCCGCACCTCGTGGTAAATATTCTTTAATGCTGTGGCTGAATGCCGTAAGCACAAAATTGATGGCAAGTGAAAGTGTAAGTGCCACCCCTGTAATAGCTACCAATACAAACGATACAATTCGATTAAAAATAATCAATGCCCAATCTTTCAGTGGCTTGGCTTTGATTTCAAATATGGTGCGAAGTGAATCTTTTATTTCTTCAAACACACTTTGAGCGGTAAGTACCAGAAATGCAATGGCAAGCCAAGTTGTCCAATGGTTTTTTTCGGCCACATATACCGATTTCAGAATATCTTGAATTTGAATAGCGGCTTTATCGCCCACCCAATCGTTAATTTGGTTGAAAATACGCCCCCTTACCGCATCTCTGCCAAAGAAATAGCCACAAGATTGAATGGCCAACACCAACATGGAAGGGAAAGAGAAAAATGTAAAAAAGGCCAAGGAGGCACTTAATTTGAGTATTTTGTATTTGAAAAAATCTGTAATTGCCTGATGAAGAGCATCCCAATTGATGTACATATTTTCAAAACTAAGACAAAAATGGCAAAGGGCAAATTAGATTACAGAAAGCCTGTTTATTCAAATTTAGAACATTAAGGCATTGGTGGGCAGACTAAAATATCTTTTACACCCTTGCGTTCAAAATACCCTTGACTATTCAGTTTAACTCCGTCCCCATCATTTATTGTTAACGATTTAAGATTAGTAGGCTTAGCTATACCTTTTTTATTTGTAAAATCGTTTAAACTCTGCCCTTGTTGGTCTTATTTTCTGACCAATGATCAGCCACCCATTGCCCTATGTGGCTTTCAAAAATAGTAACTTTGTATCATAATGTATTGGTTTACTGGTGAAAAACACACAGCAAAGGCAAGTCGGGAACCCAAACAAAGGCTAAGGGATTCATTTTATCTTCATCCTAAAAATCTTTTTTGTTTCTAGAACTAATCCACACAAATCTGGGTAAATAGAATGGTAATTAATTCCAGATAAGCTCAAATCAATTAATATATCGTTAATAGTAGATTCATCGTTTTTTATTATAATTTTACCTAAAGTAAAATTATAACTACTTCTTAGTTCTTCAATTGGTTTCTGTTCTGCTCCGTATAATATAAAGCAGCTTTTTTGAGAAATAACTCTATTATCTATATATGATGGTAAAACTGCGATAGGTTTCTTTTCTAAATATTCTAATTTACATTCCTTATCTTTTTCGGGGTACATATAATCATAAAGTTTTGAATCAATTGCATCTCCGTAAAATATCTCAAAGAACTTTCTTTAGTCATTCTGTTATTAAATTCGTTAAGATCAATCAGCCAAACATTTGGACATTCATTTCCTTTTTCATCTTGTTTGTAGTCACAGATTGCAAAAAATAGTGCTATTAAAGAACTTTCTGTCCAATCCAACAATCTAGTAGGCAAACCAAAATGTTGCATCAGATGCAAGTATTCAAAATTTGTACTTCTAACTAATTGGCATTTTCTTTTAAAGTTTTTAAAAGCTCCAAATTCATAGTTAAAGTTGTAAATGCCTTCTTCCCAAATACTAGGTCTATAAATTGAAGGAATGAGTTGAAAACTCTCCTTTAAATGACCTCTAAACCATAAATTCTCACCGCTTCTGCTACTTTCGTGATTGGAGACTTCATTTATTGCCCTAATGTATTCGCTTAAAGAACAAATAGGCTTTTTATTTATAAATATGCCGTTTTCGTATTCTATCATTTTTTTATTGTTTTCTTTACCTTCTGTTTAGTAAACAAATCAGCCGTATATTTTTCGTAGAGCCCCGGGCTGTTCGTCATGTTAGCGGAGTGCATGTCGAACATTTGATAAGATGGGATTTGTAATCCCAATTAATAAATAGCTAATTCTAGCAACCCCTTTCTTACACCATATAAATCGCCTCTATTGCTTAATAAATACACTTCTTCTTTTTCTGCTACTCCTGCTCTTACTGGATTGTGGTGGATATAATTGAGTTTACTTGCATAAAATTCTTTTGTCATTATCTGTTCGCCATGGTATCCTTCAGTCCAAAACAATATTTTTGCCTTCCTTGCCCTTGTTTCTCTTATTTTGTGCCCAACAAGCAGCCACCCATTGACCTATGTGGCTTTCAAAAATAGTAAAATCG
>CAZMFZ010000024.1:0-37732 GCA_964565665.1 uncultured Bifidobacteriaceae bacterium
AACAAATACTAAAGTTATTATATTCGACATCAATTAAAATATATAATGGAAAAAGAAGCTAAAATATACGTTGCGGGGCATAGGGGCATGGCTGGTTCGGCTATTATTCGTCAGCTGAAATTAAAAGGATACCACAATTTTGTGTTTCGGACTTCTAAAGAACTTGATTTATCTAACCAACAAGCCGTTGCGGATTTTTTTTCGGCAGAAAAACCCGATTATGTATTTCTTGCCGCAGCCAAAGTAGGTGGCATTGTGGCTAATAATACCTTTAGAGGCGAATTCATATACAAAAACCTGATGATTCAGAGCAACGTTATTCATCAATCTTATATTAATAAAGTAAAAAAATTATTGTTTTTGGGTTCATCCTGTATTTACCCAAAACTTGCTCCACAGCCTCTGAAAGAAGATTATTTGCTTACTGGGCAATTGGAATATACCAACGAGCCTTATGCCATAGCTAAAATAGCGGGCATAAAAATGTGCGAAGCCTATCGTACAGAATATGGTTGCAATTTCATTTCGGTAATGCCTACCAATTTATATGGCCCAAACGACAATTACGACTTACAAAATTCGCATGTGCTTCCTGCACTCATCAGAAAATTTCATGAAGCAAAAGAAAATAATCAACCTTTCGTAGAGATATGGGGTTCGGGAATGCCCAAAAGAGAGTTTTTGCATGTAGCTGATTTGGCAGAGGCTTGTTATTTCTTAATGGAAAACTATAACGATTCTACTTTAATAAATATCGGCACAGGCGAAGATGTTACTATTAAAGAGTTGGCCGAATTAATACAAGAAATAGTAGGCTTTGAGGGGGAATTGAGGTTTAACACTACCAAACCCGATGGCACTCCCCGCAAGCTGATGGACGTAACTAAACTCACAAATCTTGGCTGGAAATACAAAATCAAACTCGAAGAAGGCATTGCAACCACTTACAAGCTATATAAAAATGCAGCAATTTAGGCTTAGTTTTTTATGCCTTGTGATTTTAGCATTCAGCCAATCGCTTTTTTCTCAAGCTCATATTTACACTTTTAACAATAAAATTCCTGTAAGTGTAAACGGGCAAAACTTGAAAAATGCATGGGCTGGAGGCTTCAATTCAGCTCAAATCAATAAAATGGATTTGGACAATGATGGCATAGAAGATTTGGTGCTATTCGACAAAACGGCATCGAAAATAGCTACTTTTTTATATAAAAATAATGGATTTGTATATGATGCCAAATACGAATTACGTTTTCCCAAAATTCAGTCGTGGATGCAATTAATTGATTACGATGGCGATGGAAAAAAAGATATTTTTACCACTGGAGATTACTCCTCTACCATTGGCGTATACAGAAATACGAGTACTAACAAAAAAATATCGTGGGAACAAGTAAGTACAGAATTGCTATCCAGCTTTACAGGTTTAAACTTTTTAGTTAGTATATACAATAACCCTTCAGATTTCCCTTCAATTTCAGATATTGACAACGATGGCGACCTTGATATTATAACATATTCAGATAATGGTACAAATAGTTTTCAATCCTTTATTAATCAAAGTAAAGAAATATATAATGATTGCTCACATCTTGTTTTCGATAAATTTTCTAGTTGTTATGGTAAATTTTCTGCTGGAAACCAGTGCAACACTCCAGTGAATATAAATCAATCCTGTCCAGCATATTTAGGTGGTAGTCAAGATAATGCACGAGTTTTGCACAGCATGGTAGCTTCTGTTAAAGTTTACGATTTAAATGGAGATGGTTTAAAAGATATATTATTGGGGGATGGATTTTGTAATAACATTCAAGCTTTATATAATTCAGGCACCAATATTGATGCCAAAATAACAACTATTGTAAGTTCTTTCCCTCCACAATATCCTATTAATATTGAACATTTTCCAGCAGTTTTTATTGAGAATATTGATGAAGACACTTTAAAAGATTTGTTGGCTTCCCCTATTACAAATGAAAATGATGGATATGCTGTAGATCTAGTAAACTCACTTTGGATGTATAAAAATATAGGAACTAATAAACAACCTAATTTCTCATTTACAGGTAAAAATTTCCTACAAAATGAAATGATTGATTTGGGCGAATCTGCCTCGCCTGCTATTTTTGATTACGATCTTGATGGAGATTTAGATCTTTTCGTGGGTAACAAAGGTTTTTTTACTGCAGGCACTACGGCAGGAAGCATTTATTTGTATAAAAATATTGGCACTAAAGATTCTGCACAGTTTAGTTTGGAGGATGAAGACTACCTCAGCCTCTCAGGGTTAAATTTTTCAGATATTAGAATTGGATTCGCACCAGTAGACGACAATAATTCAACGGATTTGTATTTTATGGCCACCAATACCGATGAAGTTGGGCTGTTGTATTTTATTCCAAATGCAAACGACTCAGGATTCGCTCCTAATTTCAATATTCAAAATTTGAAAACTATAAATATTGATGCGTATTATAGCTATCCTAACGACAAAGTGAGTTTGTATTTTCGAAGGTTTTCAAAATCAGATTACATTCATATATTCCGTTACCAAAGCGAACTCAAACTACTTTTTGGTACAAATGCAGGCAATTTGCAGCTTTATAGCAATAATTTTAGCAATGGGTTGCCCAATTTTACCTTTGAGAAAGATAATTTTCTAAATACCACAAGCAACGATTATACTCGATATGCTGTAAAAGCAGTTACAAAAATACGAGGCACCGATTCATTAGTTGTATTCACCACCAATTCCTTAGGCGAAATAAACATTTACACATTGCCTTCGCTTTACAGCACCACTTTTACCGCTACTAATTTCATTCTTCTAAACCCTGATACCAACACTGTGCAACCTACCAGTTTGGGGAGCAATGCCATGATTGGTATTGCAAACTTGCGAAATAATGATACCATTCCCGATTTGATAATAGGAACTAAAGGCGGAGGTTTACTTTATTTAAAAAATGAGTTTTTGAAAACTATGCTTCCGCCAACAACTATCTCCGGACCAACAACTTCTATTCCTGGCACATCGGTGGGAACAAATATTTCTAATGCAAAAAAGCCTTTTAAAATTTATCCCAATCCGGTAGAGAGCATTCTATATATTGAAGCGGAGCAAAACTGTAACTTGAGAATTTTAGATTTCCTGGGAAGGCAGATAGGTGAAATGGGAACTGTAAACCAAGGCTCCGTTCATTTAGAAGATGTTTCCAAGCTTAACTCCGGCATTTATTTTATTAAAATAGAAACAAGAGGAATTAATTATTTTGAGAAAATAATTGTAAAACCTTCACAATAGAAACTCGCGTTGCTTTACCGCAATTATCCTAAACTTTGATTTTCCACAGAAGATATTTTTAGCAAATCTTCGTATTCTTTTGGGGTTAAATCATTGAAAAAATAATGCACTGGATTGGCAAAATTGCTATTTCTAATCACTTCATAATGCAAATGCGGTGAGGTAGCCGTGCCAGTGCTGCCTACATAGCCAATTACCTCGCCACGCTTCACATGTTGTCCGTTTTTTATTTTTATTTTATCACAATGAGCATAGCGTGTTACAAATCCAAAGCCATGGTGTACTTCTATCAAATTGCCATAGCCATCATTTCTGCCAGGCACATAAGCCACGCCATTGCCAGTTGCATAAATTGGGGTGCCTCTCACAGCAGCAAAATCAGCACCAGTGTGAAACTTTCTCACTTTATAAATGGGATGAATACGCATCCCAAATCCAGAAGCAAGCGACTTTAAATCCTTATTATGAATGGGTTGAATAGCCGGAATTGCGGTGAGCATTTCTTCCTTTTTACGAGCCAATTCTGCCAATTCATCATACGATTTACTTTGCACATACAGTTGTTTTTTAAGTTCGTCAATATGCTCGTAAGTGCCAGTAATAAATTTATTGCGGTCAAATTCCAAGTTCAGAAATTCTTTGTATTTGTCTACGCCACCCGAACCCGCATTTCGTACAGAAGCAGGCAATGGCTTAGTTTCAAAGATTACTCGGTAAATATTGTCATCTCTGTCTTTTAGGGAATTTACCACATCATTGATTTGAGCCAATTGATAGTTGATTGTTCCATAATTTGATTTTAATTCCTCATTCTCTTTTTTAAGCAATACTTCTTTTGGAGAATCAAAAAATCGGAGGTAAAGTAAAAAACAAAGTACCGTAAAAACGAAACTCACCAATAAAAATCCAGCTATGTTGATTAAAAAATCGGATCGAGTGCTTACATGACGTTCGTATCGGCATGTTTCGGTATCGTAATAGTATTTTATTTTTGCCACTAAATATAGTTTTTAAACAATTCGTTGACAGTAATTTCCAAATCACTGATTACTGAAGTAGCGGGAATCAGATCGTTTTCAGAACAAGTAACGTCATTTTTAGGTGAGGTAAAAACTTTAACCATTCGTACGGAAGGCAGAATATGCCAAACTAGTTTTGCCCCATTTTCGAAATATTGAACAGTTTTTTCAAATGTGTTTTGGTAATTGTCGTTTTTTGAAATTACCGCTATCAAAAATTCAGACATTACCATTTCATTGTTACCTGCTTTGATGAGTTGTTCTTGTGTAAAAAAAGCTATATACGGTCTGCGAAAGCTTATTTCCATCAACACTTCTACTTCAGTTATCAGCATACCGTCATTTGTAAATGAACTAGTCTCTCTAAACTTTTTTAAAAGGTTAGAGTACAATAAATTGTGCTTTACATCCATTTTCCTATGAATTTTTATAATTTTCCCTTCATTCCACTCGTATTTGAAACCGGGTGTTTCGGGTTCCCATTTTAAGAATTGCATAAGGCTTACTTCTGTGCCACTGGGCATTCTACGCTTGCGTAAATGGATTTTAAAAGGGTGTTTGGCGGCTATTTCCATAACTATCTATTTAAAAGAGAAAGCAAGATAAAACTTTTATCCTACAAATCAAAACTTGACAGCCCTTCCGCTTAGGTAACCGCCAAGATTTATTTACTTTGCACTGCATTATAATTATCATTCGGCATTCATCATTACGCATATAAAAAAGTGACTTCTTCCAAACAAATTCGCCAGCAATTCCTCGATTTTTTTCAATCAAAACAACATTTAATCGTTTCATCTGCCCCCATGGTGTTGAAAAACGACCCTACCTTGATGTTTACCAATGCAGGAATGAACCAATTTAAAGATTTTTTTCTTGGCAATGGCACACCCCAATCTAGAAGAGTGGCAGATACCCAAAAATGTTTGCGGGTCACTGGAAAGCATAACGACTTAGAGGATGTCGGTCATGATACTTACCACCACACCATGTTTGAAATGCTCGGTAATTGGAGCTTTGGCGATTATTTCAAAAAAGACGCCATTGCTTGGGCATGGGAATTGCTAACGGAAGTATACCAATTGCCCAAAGAGCGTTTGTATGTAACCGTTTTTGAAGGAGACAGTAAGGAAGGTTTGGAATTTGACCAAGAGGCATTTGACATCTGGGCTGAGTTAATTGACAAATCGCACATCCTGAAAGGCAATAAAAAAGACAATTTTTGGGAAATGGGCGACCAAGGCCCTTGTGGTCCCTGCTCAGAGATTCATATAGACATTCGGCCACAAAGTGAAATAGACAAAGTGCCAGGTGCTGCCAGGGTAAATAATGACGACCCCCAAGTGATTGAAATTTGGAACAATGTGTTTATGCAATTCAACCGCAAAGCCGATGGCTCGCTAGAATTGCTGCCCGACAAGCACGTAGATACAGGCATGGGTTTTGAGCGATTGGTGCGAGTGATTCAAGGAAAATCATCTAATTACGATACCGATATTTTCCAGCCGCTCATTCAGCATCTTGAAAAAGAGACAGGATTTAAATATACGCAAGGCGATATTCCAAAAGTGGAAACAGAAGATTTGGGTGTAAAACAAGATATTGCCATGCGTGTAATTTCCGACCATATCCGAGCTGTTTCCTTTGCCATAGCAGATGGGCAGTTGCCTGCCAATGCCAAAGCGGGTTATGTAATTCGCAGAATATTGAGAAGGGCTGTTCGCTACGGTTACACCTTTTTGGGATATAAAGAGCCATTCATGTTCAAATTAGTACCTATTTTGGCAGAAATATTGGATGTGTTCACAGAACTGAAAGCCCAGCAAGAATTTATCTCTAATGTGACACGCGAAGAGGAAACTTCTTTTTTGCGAACTTTAGAGAATGGTATTCGTCTTTTAGATACAATGTTCAAAACTCAAAATTCAAAATTAATTGAAGGGAAAATTGTATTTGAGCTTTATGACACCTACGGTTTCCCTCTTGATCTTACTGCCTTAATTGCTAAAGAGCAAGGCTATTCGATCGATGAAGTTGGTTTCCACAAAGAAATGGAAGCCCAAAAAGCACGTTCTAGAAATGCTGCTGTTACTGAAAAATCTGATTGGATAAATCTTAATCCCGATACCCATGTGCAGTTTGTAGGATACGATCAATTTTCAGTAGAATCAAAAATAATCAAATACAGAAAAATAACTACCAAAGACCAAATTCAATACCAGATTGTGCTTGACAAAACACCATTCTATGCCGAGAGTGGTGGTCAGGTGGGTGACACTGGTACTTTGACATTTAAAAACACCCCCGTTTCTCTTCAAATCATCAACACAAAAAAAGAGAACGACCTGATTGTCCATTTTACGAACGATGATTTGGAAGATATTTTGACTTCTCTTTCGGGCAAAACGGAAGTAGTGGCAACCATTCACATAGAAAATAGAAAATACACAACAAATAACCATACAGCTACACATTTATTGCAATCCGCTTTGCGAAATGTATTGGGAAACCATGTGCAACAGAAAGGTTCTTTAGTAAATACTGATTTATTGAGGTTTGATTTTGCCCATTTTTCTAAAATGAGCAACGATGATATCGACAAAGTAGAACAAATTGTAAACTCCAAAATCAGGGAAAATATACCTTTAGATGAAAAACGAAATGTGCCTATCAAGCAAGCTCTGGAATATGGAGCTACGGCTTTGTTTGGCGAAAAATATGGTGATTTTGTACGAGTTATCACTTTCGACCCTAGCTATTCTGTAGAATTGTGTGGAGGTACGCACGTGAAAGCCACAGGTGAAATCGGGTATTTGAAAATAGTTTCAGAAAGCTCAGTTGCAGCAGGAGTACGAAGAATTGAAGCGGTAACTGCCTCAAAAGCAGAGCAATATGTGAATGAGCGGTTGGCAGTTGGCGAAAATTTAGCCCTTATTCTGAAAAATCCAAAAGACCTAGTGAAAGCTGTAGAGACCTTACTTGAGGAAAAAACAGCTTTACAAAAAGTATTGGAGAAATTTGAAGCAGAGAAGGTGCAACAAATCAAAATTGATCTTTTAAGCAAAGTAAAACAAGTAAATGGATACAATGCCATTATTGAGAAGGTAGATATATCCACTGCAGAATCGGTTAAAACTTTGGCCTTTGAGCTCAAAAATCAGGTAGAAAATTTATTTGGTGTGTTGGCAGCCGAAATTGATGGAAAACCACAAATAGCAGTAGTAATTTCAGATAACTTGGTAAAAGACAAAGGATTAAATGCTTCAAATATTGTACGCGAACTAGCCAAAGAGATACAAGGTGGAGGCGGTGGGCAGCCATTTTTCGCAACAGCCGGGGGAAAAAATATGAGCGGGTTAGATAGCGTTTTAGAAAAGGCGAAATCAATAATTTAAATCATGAAATATTATCAACACAAGCTTTCCTATGGAGCAAATAACACAGTTGTAGCTATAAATAATGCAGAAGTTGCCAAAATATTTGAAGGCGATACACGATCAGACATTGGTTCTGAGGCTGAGAAGATGAAGTTTGCCAATCAAATCAACGATTTGGTAGTGAAATTTATAAGGCTAGAATACAATAGAGAAAACAACTGGGAAATGCTGGTAATGGAGAGGATATACCCAATAGATTTTAGAAGTATTGAAGTAGAGAAAAGAGAAGTTATATTTAGTGTTTTTGAAGATGAGCTATATCAATTACACAAAAATGGATTTGTACATCGCGATATTTGTAGACCTTCAAATATTTCAGGAGAAAAATTTGACAATATTATGCTCACTCAATCGGGAATTCGCCTTATTGATGTAGGAATATCGGCACTAGAAAAACAAGTTGGAGATAAAATTTTTGAGAAATATACCGAACATGAGCTAAAAGAAGTACAGGTTTTTAAACAATATTTCCTAAATAGATAATATTTGAATTTGCATTTATGCATTTGCGTTTGTAACCATAAAAATCTAAATTTGATTTAAGTCAAGAGTGGGAATCTGTAGCGTAAAAATAATGTTCGAAAAATTTTATGAACCTGCAAGATACACAACACATAATAGCATCACATAAGCAAGAGCTGCTCGAGAAATACTATATTAAATCTATCGGTATTTTTGGCTCATATGCCCGAGGCGAGCAACGTGACGGCAGCGATATAGATGTGTTGGTGGAGTTTGATCGGAATGTTGATTTTTTTAAATTTTTGGACGCGGAAGAATTTTTAGCAAATTTATTCAATAGAAAAGTTGATTTATTTACTGAGGCCAATCTAAAACCATTTATTCGAAGTTATGTATTCAACGACTTAAAAAAAGTGGCGTGAAAAGGAATGCTGAAGAGTTCTTAAATGATATATTGGTGGCTTTAAAAAATATTGAGCAATATACAAATGGCATTGATTTCAATAAGTTTCAAAACAATTCTCAAATATATTATGCAGTAATAAAGAATGTAGAGATAATTGGTGAAGATTTAAAGAACGTTCCTAATGTGATTTTACAAACTATTCCTGAAACACCATGGAAAAGATGGATTGCAATGAGAGAAAAATTAACACACGCTTATTTGAAATTGATTTATATATCGTGTGGGAGGTTACTACTATTTATTGTAAAATATTTGAGAACTCAGTCACAAAACTCAATACAAACTTAAAATCCTAAATGACAAACAAAAAAATACTCATTACTGGCGGAGCTGGATATATTGGCTCGCACACCGTTCGCTTACTTGCCGATATAGGCTATCAGCTAATTGTACTCGATAATTTGGTATATGGCCATAGAGAAGCTATTCTCAACCCTGAAGTAGAGCTGATTGTGGGCGATTTGGGCGATAAAGAACTCACAGGACGCATATTTGAATATCACGAAATAGAAGCGGTAATTCATTTTGCAGCTTATGCCTTTGTAGGAGAATCAGTTACCGATCCTGAAAAATATTATCAGAACAACATTGCCGCACCGCTAAATTTACTAGAAATGATGCGGAAAAATGGGTGCCACAACTTTATTTTCTCCTCAACTTGCGCCACCTATGGCAACCCACAATATGTGCCAATTGATGAAAATCATCCTCAAAACCCAATCAATCCTTATGGACAATCGAAATTGATGTTGGAAAAAATTATTAAAGATTATGCCCATGCGTATGGCACCAAATATGCTTTTTTAAGATATTTCAATGCCTCGGGAGCGGCAACAGATGGCCTAATTGGGGAAGATCACAATCCCGAAACGCATTTGATCCCCCTTATTTTAGATGCTGTAAATGGCGATAGGCCCCACATTACAGTATTTGGCACCGATTACGACACGCCCGATGGCACTTGCATTCGCGATTATATTCATGTAAATGATTTGGCTACTGCTCATTTGGCGGCATTAGAGCATTTGGCCGAAGGGAAGGCATCGGTAATTTGCAATTTGGGAACTGGGGTAGGTGTATCGGTAAAAGAAATGATACATGTGGCGGAGGAAGTAACAGGTAAAATAGTGCCTCTAGTTTATGGCGAACGAAGGGCAGGCGACCCGCCTTATTTATATGCCAATCCTGAACATGCCAAAAACATATTGGGCTGGGAAGCGAAATACAAAAATGTAAAAGACATAGTTGCCCATGCTTGGGCTTGGAAAACCGGCTTAAAGCTAGGAAAGTATTCTACTTAAGGTGATGATAACTAAAATATTGAACTATTAGGCAATTCTTAATTTCGGATACCTATGCTGCAAATACTCAAACGAACCGAATAGTGCGGCATTGAACACCAAATCACCGAGTAAAGTATTTTGTAAAAATGGCAAGCCTGCTATGTAGCAAGCAATCAAGCCCGTAGGGTTTTGTAAATACATTGTACCACTTGCCCATACTCCAAAGTTTGAAATCAGAAAAAACAGCAGAGAACCGCCAATTGAAGCAAACAACACATTAATCGGTTTTACATTATTTTTCAGCAACATCCCTATAAAACTAATGGCTACAAAACTGCCGTATTGCCAAGCGAAACCACTGTAAAACAAAGTAAATTCAGGAAAATATTGGCTAAAAATAAGGTTGTTGAGTATCAAATCACTTATCCAAAGTGATACTAAAGGTACAAATACTACTGCTATAGGGCTTCCGAAATACGCTCCGCCAAAAAGTGCAATTGCACCCACAGGTGCCAAATTCCAAGGATGCGGAAGCAGACGATAAATGGCTGCCAACATTATCAGAAGTACCAATACTGAAAAACGAGTTATATTATTTTCTTGTTTGAATATCTTATCCATAAAAATTACTTGCACTTTTTTCTATTATTTTAATTCAAAATTAACTAAAATTCTCTATGCCATAGTATTTTGTCGGAGTTTACTGTTTTTATATCCGTAGAAAATATATACAGCCAAACCCATCAACAGCCATATCGCAAATCGAATCCAATTTTTTGAGCCAAGCTCAGTCATCAAATATAAATTTGTAAGCAAGCCAACTACGGGAATCAGCGACCATTTATAAAATATAGACAACCCAGTAAGAATGAATGTGATACCTATAAATCCATAAATTAATATTCTATCGTTTGAAAAAGTAGTAATTATATCAGATTGGCTGTAAAAATAGACTGTAAAAGCTGCCAGAATAAATGGCAAATAATACCTGGAATTAAAATAAGGCACTTTGAATTTTGCATTACGATTTTTGTGCTTGGTATCTTGCACAATTATTCCCCCGCAAACGAGTGCGAAAGCGAATAAGGTGCCAATGCTTGTTAAATCAACCATATCTTTCAAGTCGGCAAATAGGGCAGGAATACCCACCGTTAAGCCCATCACAATGGTGGCGAAAGATGGTGTTTTGAATTTTGGATGAATAGTGGAGAATATTTTGGGTAATAAACCATCGCGGCTCATCGACATCCAGATGCGAGGCTGTCCGAGTTGGTATACCAGCATTACGGTTGTGAGTGTAATCACCGAAATAAATGAAATCATGCCTGAAATAAAGTGCAGATGGTATTTCTCAAATACAAAGGCCAAAGGGTCGCCCACACCCAATTCATAATAGGGTACCATGCCTGTAAGCACCAAAGTGATAAGAATATAAATGACTGTAGAAATCAATAGCGACCAAATCATGGCCTTGGGCAGTTCTTTTTGCGGGTTTTTGCATTCTTCAGCTGTGGTAGAAATGGCATCAAATCCTATATAAGCAAAAAAAACAGATGAAACACCAAATAACACGCCACTCACGCCATTGGGGGCAAAGGGAGTCCAATTCTCCGGTTTTATATAAAATGCCCCTATTCCCAATACCATCAGTATTACAAATAATTTCAACCCAACCAGCCAATTGTTGGCATCTCTCGATTCTTTTATCCCTACATAGCATACATAAGTAATGAGTGAAGTTACCAATAGTGCAGGCCAATCGAGATGGTAATTATTACCGCTAATTGATATGGATTTTACAATATCAAAGCCAAAACCACGCATCATTGAGCTAAAGTAATCGCTCCAAGAAATAGCCACTACAATGTTGCTAACTGCATATTCCATAAATAAATCCCAGCCAACAATCCAAGCAATAAGCTCGCCAAAGCTCACATAAGCATAGGTATATGCACTGCCTGCTACGGGAACAGACGAGGCAAACTGGGCATAGCAGAGGGCAGATAGGCCACATGAAAATGCAGTAAATAAAAATAGTAAGGCAATAGCAGGTCCACCATGCACAACTGCCTGCCCAATGGTGCTGAAAATACCCGCCCCAACTATAGCTGCAATACCAAAAAATGTGAGATCGAAGCCTGAAAGCGTTTTATTTAGTTGAGAACCATGCGATTCAGCCTCTATATTTATATTTTCTATGCTCTTTTTAGCAAATAGCGATTGAATATTCATCGGCTAAAGATTCGAATAAAAAGGGAGAAATGGAAATAATGGGTGTAAATTGATAAATTATACATTTTTTAAATCTATATGCGGCTATAAAGTTCTGTCTCAATATTATTTAGTATTAAGGTTTTAAACCTAATAATCTGCATTGTATTTCCGCTTGCTTTTAAAGGTAATTTGATGTATTCAAATAACTTTATAGGTAGTATAAGTGTTATATTTGCTAATAAGTATTTTTAAAAGTAATCACAACCCCTTTTAAATTTCATCTAAATGAACAACACCCAAAAATTTTTAAAAGCACTTTTAACAGGAAATACAAGAACTCCTGTTGCCACTTTTGAACAAAGAGAATTGTATGCAGATCTTGAAGTTGCAAAAATAATGCATCAAAATATCAAAGGTAATGAGCCATTTAAAGTACAAAAAAATGGAAAATCATATACTATAAAAAATTTATGAGCATTGCATTAACCACAATTTTGTTATTTATTTTTGTTTTTCCTGTCACCATTTCCAGCAGAGCTTATAGTTCAGGCGAGCTATCTTACAAATTTACCAAAAGTTCTATTTTAGATGAAATCCTTAAATCAGTATTTAGTTCTTTAATTTTTCATCTTTTAACCATAAAATTAGTTTCGTATTTCGGATATGAAATAAACTATAATTTTACAAAATCATTAATAATTCAAAGTGCAACTTCAAATTTAGATTTAAGTATTTTAGGAAGGGATTGGTTAGAGATTATATTATATTTTACGATTTTATTTATTCTATCATTCATTTTTTTCTTTGTATTTAGAAACCTCATTCGCTACAGTAAAATTGACAGAAAATTAGATTATTTCCGCTATGATAATTTTTGGTACTATCTATTGACGGGAGAAGTATTGCATATCAAGCAATATAATAAAGAAACAAACATTAATCTGGCAGCAGTAACTAGATATGTTGATGTTTTAACCAAATCCGAAGATGAAAACGTTATTTACTCTGGTGCATTGGTAGAATATCAATTGGCAGAAAACGATTCATTGGAAATCATTGTTTTAACAACACCAAGGAGACAAGTAATCAAAGAAAATAAGTCGAAGGAAAAAGCAAGAATTATACCAAGTAAATATTTTATTATTCCTTATAAAGAGATATTAAACTTCAATATCATTTATAAGCACATAATGTAAGACACCTAAATTTTATTAATACAAAACCCATTATTTAAGATTCAAAATTTCTGCCATGCAAATAGAAATAGATAAAAATTCGGGGTATTGTTTTGGAGTTGAATTTGCTATTCAAATGGCTGAAGATGAGCTAAATGATTCTGGCAAATTGTATTGCCTAGGCGATATTGTACACAACGCTATGGAGGTAGAACGCCTGCAAAACAAAGGCCTTAAAATAATTTCTAATGAGCAATTGAAGGAGCTGCACGATTGTAAAGTGCTAATTCGTGCCCATGGCGAACCCCCTGAAACCTATCAATTGGCACTAAAAAACAATATTGAACTCATTGATGCTTCTTGCCCTGTAGTGCTAAAGCTGCAAAATCGGGTAAAAGTATCGTATGATCAAATGCAGGTGCAAAACGGGCAAGTGGTAGTTTACGGCCAAAAAGGCCATGCAGAAGTGATTGGTATTCTGGGGCAGACTACTAATAATGCCATTGTCGTTACCAATGAAGAAGACTTGAACGAGATAGATTTTACAAAACCGATTTCATTATACAGCCAAACCACCAAAAGCACAGCTGGATTTTACAAAATGAAAGCTTTGATTGAAGAACGCATTGGCAATCCGCAATTATTGCAAATTTTCGATGCCAACGATAGTATATGCCGTCAGGTATCAAATAGAGAGCCTCAACTCGAAAAATTCTCAAAAGAGAAAGACGTAATCATATTTGTGAGTGGTAAAAAAAGCTCGAATGGCAAAGCACTGTATGGAGTTTGCAAGCTCAACAACGGACGCAGCTATTTTGTAGAAAACGAAACTGAAATTCAGAATGATTGGTTTTTATCAGAAGATAAAGTTGGCATTGCAGGTGCTACTTCTACGCCAATGTGGCTCATGGAGAAAGTACAACTACACATCAAAGGCATTTTTAACAGTACTTTGGTCTAAATCAAGTTTACTATTCTTTAATTCTCATATTTCATCATAATCGAACTTGTAGCCAACGCCTTTGATAGTGGTGATGTAGTTGTCGCCCAAGCGTTCTCTCACTTTTCTTATGTGTACATCTACCGTTCTTGAAAGCACATACACATCAGTTCCCCACACCTTTTGCAGCAGTTCATCGCGATTAAAAACCTTATTTTGGTTTGCTGCTAAAAAGTAGAGCAATTCAAACTCTTTACGAGGCAAATTGTATGAAATATCGCCCTTGTATACCACATAAGTATTTCTATCAATTATCAAATCGCCCGCATTGATTACGGTAGGGTTGTTGTCGTTTTTCTTTTCTCTTTTCAGAATGGCCGAAATACGACTCACAAATGCTTTGGGTTTTATTGGCTTTGTAATGAAATCATCGGCACCGGCATCGAAAGCAGCAATTTCAGAATATTCTTCTGTGCGGGCGGTGAGAAATAAAATAAAAGTTTTAGAAAACTCAGGAATCTCTCTAAATCTCTTACAAGTCTCTATGCCGTCCATTACGGGCATCATTATATCCAGCACTATCAAATTAGGATTAAATTCTTTTGCAACTTCTAAAGCATCTCTTCCGTTTTTCACCGTTTTTATTAGATAGCCTTCTTTTTGCAGGTTGTATTCCAATATCTCTAAAATATCTTCCTCATCGTCTGCAATCAGTATTCTGGCTTTTTCTTTGTGCTTCATATTTTTGATTTAATGATTTGTGGCTTGAGTATTTAAAAGGTATTGAATAATGCATCTCTAAACCTCTTAGAAAAGTTTAAAAGGGAACTAGTAGATTGGAGCTTTTTAGAGACGTTCATAAATATTGTGCTACAATCTTGAATTCCTACATGAAATGAATTCATATTGTATGCCAAAGTACGCAGCATATAATTGCACAATTTGGCACTAATATGATGGAATTCATTGGTTAAATTCCAAGAAAAGGGTGCAGTATAGAGAGGTGAATGCGGTATGAGAAAAAAATAAATAACAATTAATGTTAGTAGATAATATCGCATTCAGTACTGTTAAAGTTATGGCATAAGTTCTGCCAATTTCTGTTCCAATTGATAGCCACGCAAATTTTTAGCTATAATAATGCCATTTTTATCTAAAAGAAAAGTGGCAGGAATACCTTTTACACTATATAATGCCGCACCTTCAGATTGCCAGCCTTTCAAATCCGACACATGATAGTTCCATGAGAGTCCATCTTTTTGAATGGCAGTCAGCCAGTTTTGCTTGCTATTGTCTAGCGAGACACTGTATATAGTAAATCCTTTTTCTTTATATTTATTGTAAGTACGCACCACATTGGGGTTTTCCATACGACAAGGTCCACACCAAGATGCCCAAAAATCTATCAATACATATTTACCTTTTAGAGATGACAACGGCACAATTTTCCCATCTGCATCAGCCAATTTAATTTCAGGAGCATCATCGCCTTCTTGTGGCTCGCCTTTGGGAATTGTTGCCAATATTTCTTTGGTATATATTTCATTGCCAAATTCGGCTTTAAGGCCTTTCACCAATTTTCCAGAAGGCGGCACTTGGTTTTGCATAAATATCTGGATCAGATTAACATAAGCCAACTTTCTGTTTTTCGATTTTTCTGGAAAGCGAGAAATCAAATCTTCTGATTCTGTTGCCCAAACTGTGGGGCTTTGCTGCCCGAATTTCTGCAAATAAAAACTCAGTTTGTTCATCAGCATATCGCCACGCGTGTAGTCTTCATCACTTAGCTCATTGTAAGTAAAGAAAGTCTCTTTGCCTGTTTCATTACTAATAGAAAACATTTTCAACACTTTAGCGAAGAAAGCGCCACTATTTTGCCCCGTAATTACTTCGTTTTTAAAATTGTTGCTGGCTGTGTTTAGAGAATCGTATTGCTTTTGTAATACTAAAAGTTGTTTGTTATATTCATCTTGATTATTGCTGTATTTGGCAGTCAATTCCTTTACTTTATTTTCAAAGCCACCCAATTGATTGTTTAGATTAATCATTTGGTTGAACAGAGCGTTTTCAATAGAGTTTTTGATTACTGCTCCCATTCTCATGTTTTTCCAATCTGATTCAATTTCTACGGATTCATTGCTTAAAATCAGCATAAAGGAATTTTCCTTATCAGTGCCAAATTGATAAAATCCTTTTGGTGTGGGTGTTTTGGCTTGAAATTTGAATTGCCCATTTTTCAGCATTGTAGAATCGTATTTGAAAAATACGGTGCCAAAATATTGATACAAATATAGCTTGCCATTGGCAGGTGCATTAGAAATTTTGCCGCTTAAGTAAGGCAAATTTGCTGCTTGCAAATTAAAAAATAGGGCTAGGGAAATAAAAACCGATAAAATGCGCGAAATAAGCATATTGGGTAAAGTTAACGAGTTATATTTTTATTTGATGGAGTGATGTAGAGATTTAACACAAAGGTAATCATTTGATAACACTTACTTCATGTTTTAACCCTCTAAATGAGGTGAGTTCGAGCTTTACCGAGCCTACAAACATCTCAGCTTCTGCCAAAAGTGGGATTTTATTTTTATCGTCAGAAATCCACACTTTTATAGATTGCTCACCATTGAATAATCCGTTTTTGGGCATTATCGGAACAAGTTTAATGGCCTGAAATGTTCCCGCATCGGTATTCACTTTGCCCTTTCCTAAGTATCTTACCTTGAAACTATAATTTACTTTGTCGAAAAATGCCTTTAATGTAATGGTATCGCCAATGTTCATTTTATTGTAATTCACCCTCCGCAGTTCGTAAAATCCGCTTACAATATCTTGCACATTGTTGGGTATTGTGAATTCAGATTCTTCTTTTTCTCTATCCGGATGTTTTCTATGCACTTTGGCTTTTGAATTGGCATAATCGAAGTATACATCTTCATGCAGTTTATATTTGCCCTCTTCAATATCACGCATTGATTTTATGGGCTTATGATTAAGTGTATCTACATAAGACGACCAAGTATCTCTTATTTTAAAACCTAGCGCAAAAAAGGGGCTAGTCCAGCCTGTTACATACATTTTGTAGCAGGTTCTCTCTTCTATTTCATGCAGGTTTTCGTCTACATTTATCATGGCTTTTCCTGCGGTTACAAATAAGTAATGCAATCTGTAATTTAATTTTTCGCCTTTGGTATAATTGTCTTTTTCATATTCTAACCTAGGCTGCTTTATGCCAGTTGTAAAGCCCAGCGAAAGTACAAGTACACAAAAAATAATTGGTGAATAATACTTTGGCATACACATAGATTTATTCCGATTCAAAATTAATTAAATTATATTTCGAAAACAGAAAGCATTTGCAATGGAAAACTTCGAAATCATCGTTTTATTATTAACTCTAGTCACAATATTGGCAACGGTAGCCAAATTGATAAAGTTTCCATTTCCCATTATGTTAGTTTTGATGGGATTGGTTTTAAGCTTAGTGCCTGGTTTGCCATTAATAGAGCTTAATCCTGAAATTATATTTATCATTTTTCTTCCCCCATTACTTTACGGAGCTGCTTGGAACACCTCTTGGCATGAATTCAAATCAAATATAAGGCCAATAAGCTTAGCTGGCTTTGGTTTGGTATTTTTCACTACTACAATTGTAGCCATTATTGCCCATTATTTTATTGCAAATATTGGGTGGCCAGAATGCTTTGTACTTGGTGCCATAGTATCGCCACCCGATGCCGTAGCAGCAACTTCCATCACCAAAGGTTTGGGGTTGCATAAAAGAATAATTTCAATTTTAGAAGGTGAAAGCTTGGTAAATGATGCCTCGGGCTTAATTGCTTATAAGTATGGCATTGCGGCTGTGGCAACTGGAACTTTTGTTTTTTGGAAAGCTGGGGCAGATTTTCTGGTAGTAGTATCGGCTGGCATTGCCATTGGCTTGGCTATTGGGTACCTAATTTCGCTAGTGCATAAAAAATTATTAAACGATCCTTTAATTGAAACCACGCTCACTTTTCTCACTCCCTATATTTCATATTTGATTGCCGAGCATTTTCATGTATCTGGCGTGTTGGCTGTGGTTTCTACAGGATTGTACATTACCTATAGGCAAGCTGAAATGTTTACCTCCGCTACCAGAATGCAGGCAATAGCCTCTTGGCAAATTGTAGAATTTGTGCTCAACGGTGTGGTATTTATATTGATTGGGCTGCAATTGAGGCATATTTTGGATAGTATCAATAATCACTCATTTTCGGAGTTATTGATTTATAGTGGTATAATAAGCTTAGGCGTGATAGTAGTGCGCTTCATTTGGGTATACCCTGCGGCTTATTTGCCTAGAATAATGAGTAAAAAGCTGCGTGAAAGAGAAAAAGGGTTTAGCAGCAAAAATGTGCTCATAGTATCGTGGACCGGTATGCGTGGTGTAGTATCAATGGCTGCTGCTTTGGCCTTGCCTCTTACGCTCAACAACCAGCCGTTTCCCAACCGGGATTTGATTATTTTCCTAACCTTTGCCGTAATCATTGCCACATTGGTTTTGCAAGGGTTGTCGCTACCTTCACTCATAAAAGCATTGCGAATTCCAAAATATTCTATAGTAGAAGAAGAATTTAACATCCGATACAAAATGGCAAACCATACAATTGTGTATATTGAAGAAAATTTGTCGCTGGGCGAAATATCAGATGAAATACTATCGCAAATAAAGACCAAATACGAAATCAAAATCAATAAAATGGGCTCTACAAGTTTGGTAGGAACTCAATCAAGCAAAGATTCAAGAGCTGAACTCGTTTTCAATCAGTTTAATACTATACAGGCTCAATTGATAGATGCAGAAAGAGATTATGTAAAAC
Organism: uncultured Bifidobacteriaceae bacterium; assembly: GCA_964565665.1. Lineage (GTDB taxonomy): Bacteria > Bacteroidota > Bacteroidia > Cytophagales > UBA9547 > CAZMFZ01. The sequence continues at coordinate 19,160 of CAZMFZ010000024.1, forward strand.
AATTGAGAAAAGCCGGAAAAACAAACGATGAAGTGCTTAGAAAAATAGAACACGAACTTGACTTAGAAGAAGCCAGATTGGGCTTAGAGAAATTTGAAATTTAAAAACCCCGTATAAAAAAAAGTTTAGACCTAATATACCCCATTATGAAAAAAATTATTCCGCTTACACTTTTTATATTTATAGCCTGTGGTAAAAAATCAGACTTGATCACTCAAAAATGGCTTGTGACCGAAGCTGTGATTTCCGAGCAAAAACTTTCGGGTGAAATGGTATCAGGGTTTTATTTGGAATTGAAAAAAGATGGAAAATATACACTTTCGGGCATGTCGACTGAAAGAGGCGAATGGAAACTTTCAGAAAACCAAGATTCACTAATAACTACTAACGAACAAGATAGAAGAGTAGCCTATCTGATTCAGGTATTGAACAACGAGACGCTGACTTTGTACGACAATTCAGTAGGTACAGATATGGTGACTTCGTTTAAAAAGTAGTGAGGTGATTTTTTAATTACCGCATTCTATCAGCTGCCCTTACTTCCTGTTCATCTTTCCTGATAAACCGATTGGCAATGCTATTTAATATAAGTGAAAAAGCCGGAATGAGCAAACCTGGTCCGAAACTGCCTTTCTGGCTATCTCCTATCAATTTCTCGCCTTCAAATGAGTAGTAAACTATTGCACCTAGCAAAGCGGCAATCAATACTGAAATAATGAGCCCAAATTGCAATTGACGCATTCTATTTCTGAAACTGAATAGCGAAACAGTTGAGAGTACAAAAATAACAAACGCAATGCTGCCCAATAAAAAAGTCTGTATTTCCTGCATTACCATTCCATTTTTAGAATTGAGCATTTGCATTGCATTCAACACTACAGTCTCTGTGCCATCTGCACTAGTTTTCTGCCAGATATTTACAAACAGAAATCCTAACATGGCAACTGCGATGAGCGATAAAAATATAGATTGAATTCGTTGGAGCATATTTGAAACATTATTTATTTAACAAAGCTATAATTTTCACTTCAAAAAAACGCTATTGATATGCTATTTAATATATTTGCCTACGCTCATATAACGTATACTATTTTGTATCAAGAAATAATTTTAGGATTGGTAGTGCTGTGTGCTGCTATCCAACTTTTTTATCATTTATATTATTTCTTAAGCATTGCTTTTCACAAGGAAGCTTCGGAAGTGAAAGAGCATAAGCCTGTTTCGGTAATTGTTTGTGCTCACAATGAAATGGAAAATCTGGAAAAATTGATTCCTGCCATTTTGCAACAAAACTATCATTTGTTTGAATTGATAGTAGTAAACGACCGCTCGTTTGATGGCACTTACGAATTTTTAGAAGAATTGCGAAAAAAAGAACCCAAACTCAAAGTAGTGACGGCAGAGGAAAACCGCTCAAACTTAGATCATAAAAAATATGCTTTAACATTAGGCATAAAAGCGGCTGTATATGATTATCTAATTTTTACCGATGCCGATTGCCTTCCCACCAATAAAAATTGGATTTTAAACCTGCAATCGAAATTTAAGCCAAATACCGATTTTGTAATTGGCATTTCTCAATATGAAAAAAGAGAAACAATATTGAATGCGATCATTAGAGCCGAAACATTTTATACTGCCATTCAATATATTTCGTTTGCCATCAGAAAAAATCCATACATGGGTATTGGCAGGAATTTGGCTTACAAAAAATCTCTTTTTTTGGAGAATAAAGGCTTTCACCCTAATATGTTCATAGTTGGTGGCGATGACGATTTGTTTGTAAACCGATTGGCGAACAAATCAAATACAAATGTGAGTATTTCATTCGACAGCCAAACGGTATCTGTACCCAAAACCAGTTACAAAACTTGGATTACCCAGAAAAAAAGGCATCTTTCGGTAAGTAGATATTATTCTTCCATAAGTATTTTCAATTTGGCATTGCTTAATTTTTCACACTTAAGCCTTTACTTTTCTGTAATATTAGTTGCATTCAGCGAACTATATTATAATTTTGGTTTGTTGATATTTTTGGTGCGATTTTTGGTGCTGATACTTACTTACAATATTGCCATCAAGAAATTCAGGTACAATATTACCCTATGGGAATTGTTAATATTTGATTTAATTTATCCGATTTACTACCTATTTGTTGGCTTACAATCCTTTAGAAACAAAAACATACGATGGAAGTAGAAGTAAAAGAGTTTTCAGACAAAGCGAAGAAAGATTTTCTTCTTGTAGATCGTGCCATTCAGAATAACGATCAAAAAGCGTATGCGGAATTGATGAAACGCTACCGCAAATCGGTATTTCATTTGGTGCTTAAAATGGTGCGAAATACCGATGAAGCCGAAGATTTGACAATAGAGGCCTTTGCAAAAGCATTCAAAGGGCTACACAAATTCAACCCCGAGTACACTTTCAGTACTTGGCTTTTCAGAATAGCGACCAATAATTGTATCGATTATATTCGCAAGAAAAGAATACAAACAACTAGCATCAACAATCCGATGAAGGATAATGATGGAGATGAAATAACGATAGATGTAAAAGACCATGCCCTCAATCCGCAAGATGAAACCATCAAGCAGCAAAAGATTGAAATTATGCAAACGATAGTAACTCGGCTTCCTGCAAAATACCAAGTATTGATAAAAATGAGGTATTTTCAAGAGCTATCGTATGAAGAAATAGCAGATTCGCTCGATTATCCGCTAGGAACGGTAAAAGCCCAATTGCACCGTGCTAAAGAGTTGCTTTTTGATATGGTGAAAAATAGGAAAGATGCGATTTGATTATCGCTTTCTTATCGAATCAATATTCTTCAAATACTATTTCACTAAATTTGAAAGAATGCAACAACTCCTTTATTGATTAATGCATTCTTTCAAATTCCAACTACCTGAATACAAAACCATTGGGGCCAATACCCACTTCGGCAGAATCTAAAGCTATGCCATTGGCGTTGTATCTTATCAATTTTTGATTTGAAACAAAACCATAAGTACCAGTGTAGATTGTTCCGTTTTTAGGGTCGAAACCCAAGCCATAAAAACTACGTGCTATGAATGGCGTAGTACTGATGGCCGTAGCATTAATATCGAAGCTATAAACCCCACCGTTCAAATAATATAAAATATTGGCTTCTTTGTTTATGGTGAGTCTGCTTGGGCTTTCCGGAATGGAAGAAAATGAAATGGTCTGCTCTACTGCAAAATTAGAAGGATCAAATCGCACCAAAGCACCAGCTTCGCTATTGGCCAAATCTAAAGAATAGTCGGAATTGTAGGTTTTTATACCGCTACACAATACCCATATTTTGTCATTGGCATCTTTCACAAAGCCAGAGGGTGCACTGGTTACCGTTATTGTATTTTCAATAGTATCTGTACTCGTATTTATCACATTTACCGTATTGCCGCCATTGTTGGAAACGTAAATTTTATTGTCATTTAAGAATAAATTCTCGGGTAGATAGCCCAAGGCAATAGTTTTGGTTACAGTATTGGTAGCCAAATCAATCACTGAAATTCTACCATTTTCTCTATAACTTATATATTCAGATACATATGCTTTTGAGTCAGTTACTTTTACAAAATAGCGTGGTTGTTTTAAACCAGTTATCACTCCTTTCGATTCAAAAGTGTTGGCATCTGCAATTTCAATTTTATTGCTATTATTGACCACTATATAAGCTTTCTCACCAATCAAACTCATAGATTGCACATTATCGCCTAAACCTACTCCGTTTCTGTTTTTGTATGGGTTAATTTCTGTTTCATTTGTGGAAACATTGTAGACACTAATTGTGCCATTTGCCGCATTTAAATTGCCTTCACAAACAACATAAACCGAGCCCGAAACAGGCTTGGCACTTTCTTTATTTGGGTCGCAGGCATAAAACCCAATAGAAATAGCAAGTAAAGCAGTGGATTTTAAAATTAAGATTTGTTTTTTCATTTAATTAATGGTTTTAATGGTTGATAAAATTGAAATGCTATCCCACACAGATAGTTGCGTTGTGGCATTGGCCTATTGGGCAATACCTGATAATCTTCAGCCCATATATTATTTATTTGGGCAAATACTTTTAATGAATACTGTTTGTAGGGAATAACTTTTGAAAGTTGTAAATCGCCCAAAGCATAGCCAAGAAGAAAATCTTTATTATCGGCAACTGTATATCTGTATCCTTTGAAAGCATGGTTGTAGGCAAATGTAAACTGACGCCAGCTAACAGTTGCCGAACCCGAAGCCTTGTGAAGTGGAATATAAATGAGTTGTTTGCCGAGCTGACTTTCCTGCCCTGCCTCCACTTTTTCTGCTGTAGCATGGGTAAAATCATAGTTTGCTAATAGCTCACAATTTACTTTATAGATTTGCAAATCAGATTTAAAGTTCAATTCCACGCCTCTTGCCCATACCTGCTGAATATTGAGCGGTGTATAATATCCAAAATTAGAGGGTTGCCAAATAATGCGATTTTGCAATTGAGAACTAAAAAATGTAGCAGATGAAAAAATATTCCAACTCAAATTATTAGATTGAATAATGGCCTTTTTATGTTCAATTCCTGCCTCTTGATTCCAGCCTATTTCAGGTAAAAGCCTTTGATTGCCGCCTGGTACCCAATACAAATCGTTAAATGTAGGCAACCTGTAAGCCCTAGATGCTGATGCTCGAATTTTGAAATCGGGAGAAAGTTGGTAGCTCAAACCCAAAAATGGAATAAGGGGAATCCATTTCCCATTCACCCATTCTTCTCGCAAAGTAGCCGAGACTTCCAAATTATCGGAAAATACAGCCAGCTGGTAAGTTACAAATCCACCCACACGATATATTTCAGGGAAATTGGGGTAGCCATCCGAAACTGCTTTGCTAAAGGTATTATTGATTCGAAATGAAAGAGACTGATGCTTCGAAAATCGAAATTTATTCTCAATTTCTGAAACCGAACTAATACTTCTACTAAATGAATAAAACCCATTTTGAATGTCTTTATACAAAATACGCTCATCAAAATAGGCAGATCGAATGTACCAATCGGTTGTTTTTCCTTGCTTTTGCCAATCGCCCGTTATTCTGTGAAACCAATCTTGCTGTTTAGCTTCGCTTTTGGCGGCTCCCATCACTGGGGCAATTTGCCTATCACTATTTAAGTACCAATATTTAATATTAAGAAGTTGATTCTTAGGCAAAAGAAACGACTGTTCAACCAATATACCTTGTTGTCTTACACCCGCATTTGTCTGGTTTTCAATAGGTTGCCCTTTTTCGGCAACATTTTTATAAGGGAAATTATTGAGTGCGTCAAAATTTAAAAGTTTTACTGAAAAATAGCTTTTCTTTTGGCTTGAAGAAAAACTAGCCGATTGTCTGAGACTTTCAAAACTGCCGAAATTAGCCCGAAAACCAGCTTTAATACCCGCTCCAAATTTGATAGGATTCGAGAGATGAATAGTACCACCCACCGAACCCGAACCCCATTTGGCTGCATTGCTACCTGGCTGTACCAATGCCTCGCCAATAAACTCGGGGGGCAGAAGGCTGAAATCCAAAGTGCCATTCATAGGGCTTTGCAAGTTGATACCATTCCACAATACAGCAGTATGCTCAGCACTTGTGCCTCGAAAAGCAGGTATAGCTAAGCCTCCCACGCCATAAGTTTTAATAAACAGTAAATTTTGCTGGTTAAGAATATCGCCAAAAAAATTGTTTTCAAATCTGTTTAAACGAGCTGAATCAAGCAATATATTTTGCAGCCCTATGGTTTGTATTTTAGGTCTTGGGGCTTCTACCAACACATCTTTAAGTACAATAGTGGTATCGCCAAGTGAATGCAATGCAGGAATATTGTAGGAAAATGCCAAATGCTTTCCTAAAAATAAAAAAATCAATACCAAACTTAAAACCTGTTTCATAGCAAATGTTAATCATTGACTATCAATGAATTATACATTCGCAAACTTTAAATAAAAGACATGAGAACAAAGAGCAGAGGCAAAAGAGCTTGACCAAACCACATACCAAATTAGCTACAAAAAGCAGTTATTTGAAATTGATAATTTGCCAAATTGATTTGACTAAATTCCGTTCCTTGGCCTTTCTTCCCGAAAGCTGCGAACCGATAGATTTGGGCAGGTCTCCTGACTTGCTTCATTTGTACGCCTTCCCAATTTTGAGATTTAAGTTAAAAGACTCAGGACTTTGTTAGTCTTAGTTCTTTAATCTTATGTTTCAAACAATCAGTGGCTGTGGATGTACAAATACATTTTGAAGCTTACAGTTGCGGGTACAGTCTCGGTTTTACACCGAGTTCCCTATTAATTCCTTAGGTCGTCAAGAGACGAAATGGAAACCAAAATCTGATGCAAATGTAGGAATAGGTTTTTAGAAACAAACTGTTTTTTTGAAAAGTGGCTTATTACAACAATTATCAAGGCTGTTACAAATCGTGTGCAATGAAAAGGGAATCATATATTTGTAAATCAAATAAAAAATCAATTTAGAATGCCCAAAAAAGTTCTTTTTATCACTTATTACTGGCCGCCAAGCGGAGGTTCGGGAGTGCAACGCCCGTTGAAATTCGTAAAGTATTTGCAAGATTTTGGCTGGGAGCCTGTAGTTTTCACCGTTGAAAACGGTGAATTTCCTGAATATGATGAATCGCTTTTAAACGAAATTCCCAAAAATATTCAAGTCATCAAACGCCCTATTTTTGAGCCTTTTAGCATTTACAAATGGTTTATCGGGCAGAAAAAAGATTATAAATTGGTGGCAGGCTATATGCACCAAAAGAAAACCACTAAGTGGACAGAAAAACTTGCCTTGTGGATTCGCTCCAATCTTTTCATTCCTGATGCCCGCATGTTTTGGATACGACCTTCTATTTTTTATTTATCCAAGTACTTGAAAGCCAATAAGATAGACGCAATTGTCACAACCGGCCCTCCGCATAGCACACATATAATTGGGTTGAATTTGAAGAAAATCACCAAACTGCCTTGGATAGCCGATTTCCGCGACCCATGGACACAAATAGACTATTGGGAAGATTTGAAACTCACAAAATGGGCAGATAGCACACATCGCAAATTGGAAAAAGAAGTGCTAAAATATGCCGATAAAGTGGTGTGTGTAAGCCCAGGTTGGGGTAATGGGTTGACAGAAATTGGCAATAGAGAAATCACCTACATTTCCAATGGCTTTGACGAAGAAGATATTCATGAAGAAATAAAAGTGGAATTAGATGCCCAGTTTACCATTGTTCATATTGGTATGATGGGAAAAGCACGGAACCACGAGGTTTTTTGGAAAGCAATTTCCGTATTAAGAGCGGAAAATTCTGATTTTAAAAGAGACTGTTTGGTAAAATTATATGGAAAACTTGACCCTTCTGTTCATGTGAGCGTTGAAAAATTTAGTTTGAATGAGTGCGTTGAATTTTATGATTATATCCCTCATAATCAAATAGTTTACATTCAAAAATCGGCTCAAGTTTTGTATTTGTCAGTAAATGAAACTGCCAACGCCTTGGGCATATTAACAGGGAAAATTTATGAATATTTGGCTGTGAAACGCCCCATTTTATGTATTGGTCCGGAAGAAGGAGAAGCAGCCAAAGTAGTAAAAGAAGCGGAAGCTGGGCTGGTTTCGGGTTTTAGAGATTTGGAGAAATTGAAAGCCAATATTTCAACTTTTTATCAAAATTATAAAAATAAAGTAGTTTTTGAAGGTGGAAAAAACATATCCAAATTTAGTAGGAAGGAACAAACCCGAGAATTGGCAGCGTTATTGAATTCAATAATGAAGCAGTAATCTATTATTCGCTCGTTCTAATTTTCAAATCCATTTGCTCATAAAGAATTCTGGTAATTTGTATTTCATTTTCTTCAATAATTTGGTAAAAGATGATATGCCTACCTTCCTTAAGTCCAAGTAAATTTTCCTGAACTTGCGAATAACTTTTCTCCAGAGTAGGGTTACTTTAAATCTCGCTGCAATTTTCTAAAATCAATTGATAATATTTGTCTGCTTGATTTTCAGACCATTTTTTAAAGGTATATTCCAAATGTCACTTAAATCTTCAACCGCTCTGTTCGAAAATTATAAATTAGCCATTCAAATTTTTGCTGGCTTTTAGTTTGTATAGATGTGTTTCAGGATTGAAATCATTGGCAATTCCACTTTCTATTCCTTCGTGAATGGATTGTTTTAAGGCAATAAGCTTATTTTCTTCTTCTTCTAAAAGCCTTAATCCGGCTCGCAGCACTTCGCTTACATTTTGGTATCGACCATCTGCTATACTACTTTTAATAAAACCGTCAAAATAACTACCTATTGATACTGAGGTATTTCTAGTCATAATTCATTACTTTGCCAGAAATTTACCAACAATTGGTACGATTTCCAAATTATAGATGTCATTCATTATGCCTCAAAATTTTAGTAACATATTGTTATTACTTTCAAATTAAGTGGATGAGCGGTAGTCGAGGTGGCTTGATAATTAATAGTTCATTACCCTTTCTTAATCTTCTCGGCTTCTCCTTGCTTTTGAGGCATTTCAAACTTTCTAATCTTCAATAGACCGTTTTCCAAAGATATTATTTTAAACACATACCCATCTCTGAATATTACTGTGGTGGGCAATGGATTTACCTCCAATTTGTGAAAAGTAATCTCCAATGTTTTGGTTTCTATACCATATATCCATTCACCTTCATTTACAAAAGGTCTGTCGTCTGGCAAAAAGGTATATTCTTTAAATTTGCCCTCTTTCAAAAATTCAATGCCAGTTCTACCTCTCGACACCGGAAATGGAAAACTAATAGGTCGATAAATCAGTAAGCCATCGTCTTTTTGCTCTTCATACGAATTGAGCCATTTGCCATACAATATATCAGATGTTTTTGAACTCATTTGCAATTCTACGCCCATACCGCCTACATTTCGAACGGCAACTCGCCTGCCTGCACAAGCACATACAATTATTGAAAATAAAACAAGCTTGCAAACCCAATTCATAAAATTCATTTTTCTATCTTGTCAATTTAAAAAGCTTTCGATGGAAAACCAAGAAATATTAAAATTACTCAAGCTCAATGCTAAACTTTTAGAGCTACATGATGAAAACCCATTTAAGGTAAAAGCCTATCAATCTGCCATTTACAATCTTGATAAATTGTCTGTTTTACTTGCAAATTTATCGGTATCAGATTTGGAAAAATTGCCCAACGTAGGCAAAAGCTTAGCCGCAGCCTTATTTGAAATTACTAATAAACGCACTTTTCAGGAATTAGAAAATTTTTTGGCCATTACCCCTAGTGGTGTGGTAGAAATGCTTTCCATAAAAGGTATTGGACCAAAAAAAATACGTAGAATTTGGAAGGACTTAAAAATTGAAAATCTAGACGAACTGAAACAAGCCTGCCTCAATGGCAGCATTACCCAAGTAAAGGGGATTGGCGATAAGTTGCAGGAAGAAATATTGGAGTTCTTGGCTTTTAAAGAGGCCTCAAAAGGCAAATCATTTTACAGCGATGTGGAAGAAATAGCCCTACATATTAAAAATGATTTGCAACTTATATTTGGGGAGGAAAATGCAAAATTAGTAGGCGAAGCGCGCAGAATGATGGAAATAGTAGAAACAATTCAATATATCATAAATGGAAATAATGCCTATGAAGTGTTTGAGAAAATAAAAACTGTAAAAAGTATTGAGCCAAACAATTTACTTTCTAGCCCTTTTATATGGCGTGGGTGTGTTGCCAATACTGAAATTAAAGTTGAGATTAAAATTTACCAATCGGCATCTTTTGCTAGCCAAGTGTATTTGCATTCTGCAGGTAAAAAACATTTGAATCAAAATTTATTGGAGTTCAATAATCAAAATATTTCCTTATATAACTACCTGAAAAACAATTCATTTACCTCTGAAACACAAATATTTGAAAACCTGAACTGGCCAGAAATTCATGCTGAAAGCAGGGAAGGATTGTTTGAATTTGAAGCGATTGCATCTGGTAAATATCCTGATTTGATTAGAGATGCCCATTTAAAAGGTATATTCCACAACCACAGTACCTATTCCGATGGCGAACACACGTTAGAAGAAATGGCTACCTATTGCAAAGAATTGGGCTACGAATACTTAGGCATTTCCGACCATTCTAAAACCGCCAATTATGCCAAAGGACTTTATGAAAACGCCATTTTAAAACAACATAAAGAAATAGATGAATTGAACGAAAGATTAACTCCATTCAAAATATTTAAAGGAATAGAATCAGATATTTTGGGCGATGGATCGCTCGATTACGAGCCCGATGTGTTGCAATCATTTGATTTTATTGTGGCCTCCATACACGCCAATTTGAAAATGGATATTGAAAAAGCCACTGGTAGATTGATAAAAGCAATTGAAAACCCATTTACCACCATGCTTGGCCATCCTACGGGAAGACTCTTGCTTCGCAGGCAGGGATACCCAATCAATCATGCCAAAATAATAGAGGCATGTGCTGCCAATGGCGTAATAATTGAAATAAATGCAAACCCTTGGCGGCTCGATTTGGACTGGCGTTGGGTAAATTATGCCATTAACAAAGGTGTGATGTTGAGCATAAACCCCGATGCACACGAAATGGTTGGCTATTTAGATATGCACTTTGGCGTGTGTGTGGGCAGAAAAGGCGGGTTAACCAAAGAAATGACTTTTAATGCCCTGCCATTGAATGAGGTGAAAGGTTATCTTGATAATAGAAAGTCAAAAATTGTAGCGTAACAATTTGTATGTTACCTATATGTTAATCAATTAAAATCCAGCCTACTTTCCCAACAAAATATAGATTAAAGTTTTAAAAAATCACTACCTTTTCGCAGTAAACCCGCACTACCAAAACCCCATGAAAAATCAACCATTCTCATTTGCAAAAATTCTATTTTCGCTAGTCAAAATCGCATCGCTGGCACTTATTTGTTTTATTGCCAATGCCCAAGTAGGTTCAAAAGAAGAACTACTAAATCAAGGAATAAATTATTATAAAGAAGGAAATTTTATAGAAGCTTCAAAGCAATTTAATATGATGATAAAAAAATATCCTGGCACTGCCGTGGTAATGTATTGGTATGCCCGATGCTTTGAAGAGGAAGATCAAAAGCAGAAGGCAGCCGATTTGTACCTTAAAGCATATAAATTAAATAAAAAAGCAGGTGTAGATATACTTTACAAAGTGGGAAAAGCATATCACCTAAAGCCCGATTATAAGCAAGCCATTGTTTTTTTCAAACAATATAAAGCAGCACTCAATGCCGATATGGTGAAAAAGTTGGGCTCTACTATGGATTGGGAACAATTGCGAGTAAATAAAATGATAAGCGAGTGCGAAAACGGCATACAGATAATGGCCAAGCCTTCGAAACATAAAATCACCAATCTTGGCAAAATTATCAATACACCTTATGAAGAATATACGCCTTTAATTTCGGCCGATAATAAAAAACTGTTTTTCACTTCAAGGCGACCAGGCGGCACGAGCAAAGAAAAAGACATTGACAACACCTATTTTGAAGATATTTGGTATTCGACTAAAGATGGTAAAGGTGTTTGGAAAAAACCGGTAAACATCGGCAGCCCTATAAATTCCACCTCTCACGATGCGTGCATAGCCCTTTCGCCCGATGGGAAGCAGCTTTTTGTGTACAACACTTCCAATGGTGGCGATATCTACAGTTCTGAATTGGTAAACAACAAATGGAGCAAACCCAAAAGCATTGGCAAAAAAATCAATTCTAAATTTAAAGAGCCATCTATGAGTATTTCGGCCGACAACAATACATTATTTTTCTCCAGCGACAGAAAAGGTGGGCTAGGCGGCTTAGATATTTATTTTTCAGTAAAAGACAACAAGGGCAATTGGGGCGAACCAGTAAATTTGGGATCTACCGTAAATACCCAGTTTGAAGACGATGGTCCATTCATTTCGTTCAATGGCCGCACTTTGTATTTCTGCTCCAACGGGCATAATTCTATTGGTGGTTTCGATATTTTTTTTACTACTTATGATGAGAAATTAAAAGCGTGGTCGAAACCTGTGAATATGGGTTCACCTGTCAATTCGCCTGATGATGATATATTTTTTGTAATAGCTGCCGATAAGAAAACAGCCTACTATGCTTCTGGACAGAAAGGCGGACTTGGCGAAAAAGATATCTTCACAATCAATATTGATACTGCCTATTTTTCACCTGCAAAACCAAAAGTGGCAAAATCGACTTCTACTATTGCGGCAAGTGCAACTACTAAACAAACTTCCCTTGGCAATTATTCAGGAAAAATAACAGACGATGTAGGCAACCCAATCGAATGTATAATAAGGGTGAAGAAATACAACTCTGAAGAAAAAGCGAAAGATTATGTAACGAAGCCAGACGGCACTTTCCAGATTCCGTTGGCCAAAGGTTTTGTGTATTCTATTAATCCTGAAAAAACAGGCTTCATATTTTTCTCCCATTCGCTCGACCTCACCAACTACAATGGAAGCTCGCCTTTATCTGACATTTTGAAGCTTTCAAAGCCTAAAGAAGGGCAAAAGATTGTACTCAAAAATATTTCATATCAAATCGGTAAGGCTTCACTCACCAAAAGTTCTTATCACGAATTGAACTTGCTTTTTGATTATTTGCAGAATAATAAAAACATCAAAATTGAAATATCGGGCCATACCGACAATTTGGGAGCAAAAGATTTAAACAAACAAATATCTACCTCAAGAGCCAAAACGGTTTATGATTTACTGGTAAAAAAAGGGATAAGTGGTTCTAGATTGCGATTTGCGGGCTACGGTTCTGAAAGGCCAATAGCCTCCAACAACACCGCAGATGGCAAACGCAAAAACAGAAGAACTGAATTTGAGATTACTGATATTTAGACGCTAGATAACCCATCTGCTTGGTTTCGTTTTTACATGAGCTAAGGAGATCTCCAATTTGTGTGCTAATTGAAGACTAAGCTAATTCTAAAGATTTCTCTTTTATGTCAGGTAAAAAGCAGAGAATTATTGCTGTGATTACGGGCAAAAAACAAGTCAAAATTGCCCAAAACCAAAATTTCCTTCCGCTTTGTTTGGCTACCCATCCAGTCATAATCGGTAAGGCTAAATAAATAACTAAAATTGGCGGTAAAAGTATAATTGCTTCCATCTTTCTAATATTTAGCACAAATGTACTAAATAATTTTTAACTGATTAGAGCAATTGCACTATTTTTATTGGTTTAATATTGAAAATGATAGACACTAAAGAGAAAATATTAAACCAAGCACTTCTCCTGTTCAATGCTAAGGGTTTTGAGAATGTTACAGTAAGAGAAATTGCCAAAGAAATGGGCATAAGCCATGGCAACTTATGTTATCATTATCCCACCACAAATGAAATAGCCTACGCACTTTATCAATTACTAGTAGCTGATTTAGACAAACGTATTACTGAAACTTTGAAGCCAGATAACATAATTGAAGAAATAATATTGAGCAGCAGGTTTGCGATAGAAAAATTTTACGAATACCGGTTCATAATGCTCGACTTTGTATCTGTAATGCGGAAAAACGAGAAAATTAAGCTGCATTATATACAACTTGAGAAATACAGGAATTTACAGTTTAAAGCTGTATTCGCACAATTAAGAGAGATGGGGGTAATGAGAAATGAAATATTCCCAAATGAATATGATAATTTAATCAGCGTCTGGCTTATTGTAGGAGATTTCTGGATGGCGCACGCTGAAATTAATTTTCAAGGAAGTACCGAAAATAAAATTGAACATTATAGCAACTTGATTTTTAGCCTTTTATTGCCATTATTAACGGAAAAAGGAATGATAATGCTTCATAACTATAGGAATAAAGAGATAAAATAAAAACAATATGACTTCGGTGGATTTGTGGCTTCAAAACTAGGTCAAGGTGATTCTTGCGGAAAAAAAAACATAACGATACTTTCTATTTGTGGAATTTCAAAACCCTTTCAAATCCATTGCTGCCGTTTCAATCAGTTCCACGTTCTTTTTCATCTTTTTCTGAATTACTTGAAAATGATGCACCTCTGCCTCGCTTACCAATGAAATTGCCTCTCCGGGCGATTCGGCTCTGCCCGTTCTGCCTACGCGATGAATAAAATCTTTGGGCGAGCGTGGCAATTCGTAGTTAATCACATAAGGTAAAAACGGAATATCTATGCCTCTCGACATAATGTCGGTAGCCACCAACACCCGCAGTTTACCCGACTTAAAGTTTTTCAAAGCCTCAGTTCTCGCTCCTTGGCTTTTTTTACTGTGAAGGCCTTCGGCTTGTACTTTGTTGCTTCGCAATTTCACAACTACTGCATCAGCTTTATGAATGGAAGAGGTAAAAACTAAAACCTGCTGCATTTCTTGCTGTTGTATCAGATAGCGTAGCAATGGGCCTTTTCGTTCGTCTTCAACCAAATATGCCCGTAAGCTTATCAAATCAAGATTTTGCTCCTCTGCTTCAATTTCAATCTTTACCGGATTGTGCAAAATCATCTCTGTGATCGTATTCACTTCTTTGGCAAGAGTAGCTGAAAACAATAAGTTCTGACGTTTGGTAGGCAAGCGTTTAAATATCAAATTCATTTCTTCCTTGAAGCCCAAATTCAACATTTTATCGGCTTCATCTAATACCAATGTTTCGACCGCAGAAAGTGATAAGGCATTGGCTGAAACCAAATCAAGCAATCGACCAGGTGTGGCTATCAGTATTTCTACACCCTTCATTTTTATCATTTGCGGATTGATAGAAACCCCGCCAAATACAGCCATTGTCTTGATACTACCAGAAAAAGCTTTGGCAAATAAATCAAAAACTTCGCCTACTTGTACTGCCAGTTCACGTGTAGGCACAAGCACAAGCACCCTAATTTGCCTATTTTTAGGTGCGGTCTTTTGGGCCACCATTTGTAAAATAGGCAATGCGAAACTAGCCGTTTTCCCTGAGCCTGTTTTTGCAATACCAAGCACATCTTTGCCTTGAAGAATGGCCGGAATGGCGGCAGTTTGTATGGGATAAGGCTGAGAATACTGCAATTCCGCCAATATTTTAAGCAAACCAGAAGAAAGACCGAGTGAGGCGAACGACATTTGTCAGAATTAAGAGAAGTAAATAGATATAGGAGTATTTAGAAACGCATCGACACTCGTACTTTGTTGAAAATGGATTATTCGACAGCCAGAAACCAAATCAAAATACTAACTCAACGTGTGAAACTGACGCAGGAAACGGACATCATTTTCGGAAAACAACCGTAAATCTTTGATATTGTATTTCAGCATGGTGATGCGCTCGACACCCATTCCAAAAGCAAACCCTGTATATTTTTTGGAATCAATGTTGCAATTTTCAAGCACACTCGGGTCTACCATGCCTGCACCCATTATCTCTACCCAACCTGAATGCTTGCAAACATTGCAGCCTTTTCCTTTACAAATTTCGCACGACACATCTACTTCTACGCTAGGCTCAGTGAATGGAAAGAATGAAGGGCGCATCCTGATTTTGGCGTCTTTGCCAAACATTTCTTTGGCGAAATAAAGCAAAGTCTGTTTCAAATCTACTACGCTTACTTTTTCATTGATGTACAAGCCCTCAATTTGATGAAAAAAGCAATGGGCACGGGCTGTAATGGCTTCATTTCTGTAAACCCGACCTGGCGAAAGCAATCGAATAGGCGGCTTTTGCTTCTCCATCACCCGCACTTGCACAGAAGAAGTATGTGTTCGTAAGGCAATATCAGGATCTCGCATCACGAAAAATGTATCTTGCATTTCCCTTGCCGGATGGTTTTCTGGAAAATTCAAGGCAGAGAAGTTGTGCCAATCGTCTTCGATTTCTGGCCCCTCGGCAATGGTAAACCCAATCCTGGTAAATATTTCCTCAATTCGGTTTCTGATAATAGACAACGGATGTCTAGTACCAGTTTGGTGCGGAATCGGTGGCAAACTCAAATCAAGCAAAGGGTCTGCTTCATCAGCACTGGCAACTTCTAACTTAGATTGCAATTCCTCAAACTTGGCTTCTGCCAGTTGCTTCAATCTATTAATCTCAGCACCCAAAGCTTTTTTCTGGTCATTGGCTACAGTTTTAAAGTCTTCAAACAGGCTTGAAATCAATCCTTTTTTGCTCAAAAAGGCCAACCGAAAATCCTCCAATTGTTGTTTATTGGCAATAATGGAGGCCTCTACCTGAGCCGTAATATCTTTTATTTTGTCAATCATGGTGCGAAATTAAATTTTTATAACGTCAGATGAAAACTATTGTGAGCTATTACAATTTTCTTTAGCATTGTAAATTATTGATATTTCAAGGGGACTTTCAAATTAATAGATATATGACCAAATCTAAGGCACAACAATTAGTCGATTCCACCGCTTTTAAAGCCTTTGTTAAAAGGCGATGGCTGTATTCACTCCTAATGGCTGCTTTAATGCTGGCGGCCTATTTTACATTTATCATTATTATTGCTTTCAACAAAGCCATTTTTGCCATTAAAATAGCCCCAAGCCTCACAGTGGGTATTGTTGCCGGTTTGGGTATAATCATATTTGCTTGGCTGATGACGGGCATTTACGTGACTTGGGCCAATAAATACTACGATGCCGATGTAGCATTGCTGAAATCAAAACTTTAATACAACCCCTATCAAACATCTGAATTTTATTTCAATGACAGAATTTCACACCTCACTCGGGGAAACCAACTACTTAGCGATTGCCATATTTTTTGTATTTGTTGGTATCACATTGTATATCACCTATTGGGCCGCACGCAAAACCAAGACCACCTCAGAATTTTATGCAGCTGGCCGTAGCGTAACCGGTTTCCAAAACGGAATGGCGCTAGCTGGCGATTACATGAGTGCGGCCTCTTTTTTAGGCATAGCCGGCATGGTGGCCATGAAAGGCTATGACGGCCTTATTTATTCCATCGGTTTTTTAGTAGGCTGGCCATTGATTATGTTTTTGATTGCTGAACCGCTCAGAAACTTGGGCAAATACACTTTTGCAGATGTGGTAGCCTATCGCCTGAAACAAAAACCTGTTCGCATTGCCGCTGCTACAGGTTCGCTCATGACCATTACTTTCTATTTAGTAGCCCAAATGGTGGGTGCAGGCAGTTTGATAAAGGTGCTCTTCAATTTGCCTTATGAAGCAGCGGTGATACTGGTGGGCATCGTAATGACGTGCTATGTGCTTTTCGGGGGCATGTTGGCTACTACTTGGGTACAAATTATCAAAGCCATTTTGCTATTAGGTGGTGCTACTGTTATCGTAATACTCACGCTTTCAAAATTTGGATTCAACCCCTTAAATTTATTTGAACAAGCCGCTACTATGTATGGCGAAGGCGTGCTTTCTCCCGGAGGCTACATTTCCAATCCCTGGGATGCCATCTCGTTGGGCTTGGCTCTGATGCTAGGCACGGCAGGATTGCCTCACATTTTAATGCGCTTTTATACCGTGCCCGATGCCAAAGCTGCTCGCAAATCGGTATTTGTGGCCACAGGTTTCATTGGCTATTTCTATATTTTGACTTTTATTATAGGCTTCGGAGCCATGGTAATAGTAGGGCAAGATGTGATTTCTGGTAAAATTGGGGGCGTTGGCGACAAGGGCGGAAATATGGCAGCCCTTTTATTGGCCGAAGCCACTGGAGGAACGGCTTTTTTAGGTTTCATCGCTGCCGTGGCTTTCGCTACTATTTTGGCTGTGGTGGCAGGACTAACGCTTTCTGGTGCTTCCACCATTTCGCACGATTTGTATGTGAATGTTATCAAAAAAGGAATCTCAAACGAAAGGGGCGAGGTACAAGTAGCCAAAGCAGCTACTATTGCTTTGGGTATTCTTTCTGTGATATTGGGGTTACTATTTAAGGGGCAAAATGTAGCATTTATGGTAGGTTTGGCCTTTGCCATAGCTGCAAGTGCCAATTTCCCTGCTCTATTGCTTTCTATTTTGTGGAACAAATTTACTACCGCAGGGGCCACAGCAGGAATAATAGTAGGGACAGGCTTGGCTGTGATTCTGATAATACTAAGCCCAACCGTTTGGGTAGATCTTTTCAAGAATGCAGAAGCTATTTATCCATTGAAAAACCCTGCCATCATTTCCATGCCTGCATCGTTTATTACAGCCATCATCGTTTCATTGCTCACACCCGAGCCAGAGTCGGAACGAAAATTTGAAGGCGAGAAACTGAGGACTTATTTAGGGGTGGGGTCTGAGTGAGGATTAATCATGATTAATAGGAAAACCCCGCTGTTCGACATTTGCAATGTCGAACAACAGATAAAGTGGATTTGCAATCCACGTAGTAATACAAGATACTATTATATTTACTCATGCCTTGCTGTTCGACATTTGCAATGTCGAACCACAGATAAAGTGGATTTGCAATCCACATAGTAATACAAGATACCCCCGCTGTTCGACATTTGCAACCCCGCTGTTCGACATTTGCAACCCCGCTGTTCGACATTTGCAATGTCGAACCAC
>CAZMFZ010000025.1:0-4140 GCA_964565665.1 uncultured Bifidobacteriaceae bacterium
TCTGGAATGAACCTATACTTGAACTACATTGGTGGTCATAATGATGATGGATTCTATATTAATCCTACTAAGAGAGAGAGTGATCCTTCTCTTGGCGGAACTTCGCCATTAGTTTTTGCTGCTCCTGCCCCCTATAATAGATATTTATTTGACTTAACTACTGGTTATCAAATAACAGACCAATTTTACTTAGGATTAAATGCTGCCTATGGTATGTATGTTTATGATTTCAAGGGGCTTGACTATAATGGTGATGGCACAAAGAACAGCAAAGAATTAACATTTGGAGACAACTCAACTGGAAATGCTGCAGGATGGTGGGGAGTTGCTGTTTATCCTAACTACAAAATTAATGATATGATAAGCATTGGAGCGCGTCTTGAACATTTTAATGATGAGAAGGGTATGCGTTATTTGTCTTTTGGTGTTAATAGTCTTTATGGTGTAGTTAATAATAGTGCCACTCTTACAGCTCCTATCACTTTAGCAGATGGTCACCTAATAATTAAGCCAGAAATTAGATTTGATATGGCAACGGCTAAATATTCAACAGGAGAGAAGTTTAATTTTTATGAGAATAAAGATGGTTTAGCTTCACTAGATGCAACTACTGGTACATTTTCTGGTGGCTCTTCTACACAAACAACATTTGGATTGGCTTTCATATACAAATATTAGTTTATTTTAAGGCATTGCCTTATGTGGCAATGCTTTCACCCTTAAAATAAGGCTTAAACCTATCATTTAAAAGTTTTCAATTCACATTTAAACAATTTAAAGAATGGAAGAAATAAAAACAGTTGCCGATCAGGCTTTATTCACGGTAAACAACCTGTGGATGATGTTGGGTGCAGCTTTGGTTTTCATAATGCACTTAGGCTTTGCTACTCTTGAGTCAGGGCTTACGCGTGCCAAGAACACCGTAAACGTTTTATACAAAAACACACTCACACCTATCATTGGATTGTTAACTTACGCCATTTGTGGCTTTAATTTAATGTACCCTGGTGCTGATTTTGCTGGTGCATTTTTCGGATTTGCAGGATTTGGTATAGGAACAGATGCCGCTGGAGTTACCAGCGCATACAATCCTGGTTATACCTACTGGACCGATTTTATTTTCCAGGCCATGTTTGCGGCCACTTGCGCCACCATAGTTTCGGGTGCGGTTGCTGAAAGAATTAAACTTGGTGCTTATGTTATATTCTCTGTATTCTTTGTAGGCGTATGCTATCCTTTACTTGGTATGTGGAAATGGGGCAATGGTTGGTTGAATACCATGGAAACACCATTTTACGATTTTGCAGGTTCCACTTTGGTGCATTCAGTTGGCGGATGGGGAGCTTTAGCTGGTGTAATTTTATTAGGCCCCAGAATTGGTAAGTTTGTAAATGGAAAGGTAAACGCAATACCCGGCCACAGCATGACATCAGCTGTAATTGGTACTTTCCTTCTTTGGTTGGGTTGGTTTGGATTTAACGGTGCATCTGTTTTGTCTGCAGATCCAGCTTTGGTTTCTTTGGTATTTGTAACTACTTCGCTGGCAGCAGCAGCAGCGGGTTTTGCCGCAGCAGTTACTATTCAATTAATTACGAAGAAAAATGATCTATCTATGGTATTAAATGGTATTTTAGCAGGCCTAGTTGCAATCACAGCAGGAGCAGACCAAATGTCACCAATGGATGCGATAATTATTGGGTCTATTGCAGGTGTAATTGTAGTTCTCTCGGTGTTTATGTTTGATAAGTTAAAGTTAGACGATCCAGTGGGTGCACTTTCAGTTCATTTGGTTTGTGGCATATTCGGTACACTTGCAGTAGGAATGTTTGGAGCTAAAGCTGGCCTGCCACAATTAGTTTCACAATTGATAGGTATCGGTGCTTATGCAGTTGGAGCTTTCGCTTTCTCCTTTATTCTTTTCTTTATATTGAAGAAAACGATGGGAATCAGGGTGAGCGAAGAAGAAGAGAAAGAAGGTTTAGATACTTATGAGCACGGAATGAATGCTTACGAAATATAGAATTGTTTAGTTTGTTTATAAAGGTTGTATAATATGAAAAAATCCCGCTTTTGGCGGGATTTTTTGTTTTCTGTTCTTCTTAATTGCTTAATAAGCAATACCTCTATACATGTGTGGAGCTGTAGTATTGTGCGATACAGTTTCTTTCATCCTGTTTAATACTGTAGCACCTCTATAAGATAGACTTTGCAATTTTTCTGCTTGTTTTTCTACGATTTGAGAAACTTGTCTTACTCCTCTGTAATACAAATATTTTACGGTACGATTCATTTTAGTATATATTTAAAGTTGATAATTATTTAATCTTTTAAACTTTAAACAAATATACGCTATGAAAAACAATCGGTTTTTTGCATAATTTTGTGCTATGCCATGATAAATAGAGCTGTATTTGATCATTTCTATAGTGAATTAGGAATACATAATAAATTATTTGCCTTCTATTTGTTAATGTATTAGTCTATATAAACAAAATGGCCAAAAATTTGGGTGAAACATAATAAAATTAATAATTGAAAAATTTTAAATATTCTTTGATTAATACAATTATTTTAAAATTGCTTTTTCTAAATAAATGTGTCGAAAACCATCATTACCTAAGAACAAATTAGTAAAGAGTAAAAAGGGCTTATTAATTATAGGCCTTGTTGCAAAAAACACTAATTGTTTTTATCATTACACTATAATTTTTAACCATTTAAATTTAATTTTTTAATCCTTAAAAAATGAAAAAATCTATCATTCCATTTGCCTTATTAATAGGTGTGAGTCTATTGGCATTGTTTTTTCCATCTGTACCCGGAGCTATCGTAACCGAGGGATTAATATCTGGCGATATTGCATGGATGCTTACAGCAACAGCTTTGGTTTTGCTTATGACTCCAGGGTTAGCTTATTTTTATGGCGGTATGATTGATAGCAAAAATATCATTACTACTATGCTTCAAAGCTTTATTGCGATGGGAGTAATAAGTGTAATTTGGGTGGTAGTTGGTTTCAGTCTTTCATTTGGCGATTCAATTGGCGGCTTTATTGGTAATCCTAGTACGTTTTTTATGTTTCAAGGCGTGCTTGATGGCAAGCCATGGTCGTTGGCTCCTACTATTCCTTTGGCATTATTTGCTTTGTTTCAAGCCAAATTCGCCATTATCACTCCCGCACTTATAAGTGGTACTTTCTCTGAAAGAATAAAATTTGAGTCATACATATTGTTTATAGTTCTATTTAGCTTGTTCATATATGCTCCTTTGGCACACATGACATGGCATCCAGAAGGCTTTTTATTCAAATTAGGCGTTCTTGATTTTGCAGGTGGCACAGTGGTACACATGTCGGCTGGTTTAGCAGCATTGGCAGCTTCTATTTATTTGAAAGGAGATAAAGCAACTGATCCACATGCTCCGGCTAATGTGCCTTTTGTACTTTTAGGTACAGGTTTGCTTTGGTTTGGTTGGTTTGGTTTCAATGCAGGTAGTGCGGTAAGTGCTGGTACTTTGGCGGTAAGTGCATTTGCTGTTACAAACACAGCATCTGCAGCAGCAGGTTTGGCATGGGTGCTATTTGATGTAGTAAGAGGTAAAAAACCTTCTGCTTTAGGGTTTTGTATTGGTGCTGTGGTAGGCTTGGTAGCCATTACGCCTGCTTGCGGATTTGTAACCATTCCATCTAGTATATTTATAGGTGTGTTTGCAGCCATTATTAGTAATTTAGTAGCGGGCTGGAAAGCAAAATCAAGCCTTTCCGATACGCTGGATGTATTTCCTTGCCATGGTGTAGGTGGTATGGTTGGTATGTTGATGACAGGCTTGTTTGCTAACACTGCAATGAATTCTGCCAATACTACTGGCAATGGTCTAGTTTTTGGAGAAACTAACTTATTTCTGATACATTTGGGAGCTATGAGTGTTGTAAGTGCTTTTGCTTTTGTGGGCTCGTATATTTTATTGTTCATTACTGATAAAATTTCTCCATTGAAAGTATCGGCTGAAGAATTCAAAACAGGGTCGGATTTTAGCCAACATGGTGAAAATTTTTAAGCTTCTAAATTTTAATTCAATAAAAAAAGTCCCGAGAGCAATCGGGACTTTTTTTGTGTTATGAAATCAGTCTTTTTTAAAAAC
>CAZMFZ010000025.1:4150-33752 GCA_964565665.1 uncultured Bifidobacteriaceae bacterium
AAAATTAAACTAGCAAAATGATATATATAAGTAATTAAAAGGCTATTTTTTTTTATCAATAGTGGTGAATGAGTATATTAAACGATTTTTAAAACAATTTTTTATAATATTGCGTCAAATTTTAAACTTCGTTTTACTCTGTCAATTATTTAGATGAAAAAATCGTTTATACCATTTTTTGTTTTAACAGGTATTGTAATCTTAGCCTTAGTATATCCTGGGGTACCTGGCATGGCCGTTACTGAAGGGTTAGTAACAGGCGATATGGCCTGGATGCTTGTAGCCTCGGCTCTAGTTTTTATAATGACACCGGGTTTGGCTTATTTTTACGGTGGAATGATAGATAATAAAAATATCATTGCCACGATGTTACAAAGTTTCATCGCAATGGGCGTAATCAGTATTTTGTGGGTAGTATTTGGATTTAGCTTGGCTTTTGGCGAATCTATGGGCGGATTTGTGGGTAATCCTGCTACATTTTTTATGTTTAATGGGGTAATGGATGGCAATCCTTGGTCGCTTGCTCCAACCATTCCTTTGGCTATGTTTGCTTTTTTTCAATTGAAATTTGCCATTATCACTCCTGCATTAATTAGCGGCACGTTTTCTGAAAGGATAAAATTTGAATCTTATATTTTGTTTATCTGTCTGTTTTGTATTTTTATTTATGCCCCTTTGGCTCACATGACTTGGCATCCCGATGGCTTTCTTTTCAAATTAGGCGTGCTTGATTTTGCGGGAGGTACAGTTGTACATATGTCGGCAGGGCTGGCAGCTTTGGCAGCTTCAATTTATTTAAAGGGAGATAAAGGAAGCGATCCACACGCTCCGGCCAATGTGCCTTTTATACTGTTAGGTACTGGTTTGCTTTGGTTTGGCTGGTTTGGTTTCAATGGAGGCTCGGCATTGAGTGCAGGTACATTGGCCATGAGTGCCTTTGCTACTACTAATACTGCATCTGCTGCTGCAGGCTTGAGTTGGGTTTTGTTTGATGTGTTGCAAGGCAAAAAACCATCAGCCATAGGCTATTGCATTGGAGCCGTAGTGGGTTTGGTAGCCATTACCCCAGCTTGTGGCTTTGTAACTATCCCTTCATCCATAGCCATTGGCTTTATTGCGGCATTGGTAAGCAACTTAGTAGTAGCGTGGAAGAATAAGTCAAACGTGCTTCACGATACACTAGATGTGTTTCCTTGCCATGGTGTAGGAGGTATGATGGGTATGTTACTTACGGGAATATTTGCGAATACTGCAGTAAATGCAGCCAATACAACAGGAAACGGATTGGCTTTTGGAGAAACAAAATTATTTTTTCTTCACTTATTGGCATTGGCAATTGTGGGTGTATTTGCCTTTGTAGGTTCTTTTATACTATTGAAAGTTACCGATATGATTTCGCCTTTGAAGGTATCGGACGAGGAATATAAAATAGGCTTAGATTTGAGTCAGCATGGGGAAAATGTATAGCCTTAATAACAGCTTCCAAGTTTTGTAAGCCTTGGAAGCTGTTTTCTCAAGAGCATATTTTGTCAGTTAGGCATTCCAAATCAGAATGGGATAATGAAAATAAGTTCTTTAATATCCAGCTTTCTTCATTATTTCATCTTCCTGAGTTCCAAATTTTCGGAAAGTCATATCGTATTCTGGCAATGATTTAAAATATTCGTAGGTAATTTTCAGACCCTCAGCTCTGGAAATTTTTGGTTCCCATTTCAATATTTCTCTGGCTTTAGTAATGTCTGGTTGACGTTGTTTTGGATCATCCATTGGCAATGGTTTGAAAATCACCTTCGTGCCTGTGCCCACCAGCTTAATTATTTCTTCAGCAAATTGTTTGATAGTGATTTCTGTGGGATTTCCACAGTTAA
This sequence comes from uncultured Bifidobacteriaceae bacterium, assembly GCA_964565665.1. GTDB lineage: Bacteria > Bacteroidota > Bacteroidia > Cytophagales > UBA9547 > CAZMFZ01. Next base: position 6,019 of record CAZMFZ010000025.1, read on the forward strand.
CCGGCAAATGATGGTCGCTCAATAGCAATCTGTAAATACCTTCAACCAAATCATCTACATAGCAAAAAGAACGGGTTTGAGAACCATCGCCAAAGGCTGTCAAATCTTCACCTCTCAAAGCTTGACCTATAAAAGTTGGCAATACACGGCCATCGTTCAGCCTCATTCTAGGCCCGTAAGTATTAAAAATACGCACAATTCTCGTTTCTACATCATGTACATTGTGGTAAGCCATGGTAATAGCTTCCTGAAAGCGCTTGGCTTCATCATAGCAACCACGCGGACCTACAGGATTTACATTTCCCCAATAGTCTTCATTTTGCGGATGCACCAATGGGTCGCCATATACTTCTGATGTAGAAGCCACTATGATTCTAGCTTTTTTGGCACGAGCCAAACCCAACACATTGTGCGTGCCAAGCGATGATACTTTTAGTGTTTGAATGGGAATCTTCAAATAATCAATCGGACTTGCGGGAGAAGCAAAGTGCATAATATAATGCAATTCGCCCGGAATGTGGATGTATTTGGTGACGTCATGGTGGTAAAATTCGAAATTGGGCAATTTGAATAAATGCTCAATATTTCTGAGATCGCCAGTAATGAGGTTGTCCATTGCTATTACATAATAGCCTTCTTTTATCATTCGGTCGCACAAGTGTGAACCAAGAAACCCGGCCGCACCGGTAATAAGCACTTTTTTTTTAGTTGACATTAATTTTTTATTCTGAAGATGATTGTTTTTTATTTTGTGTGGCAATCTCAGCTAGTCTTTGATTGAATTGGTGGCGAGTAATCCTGTTTTCTAAAGGATTCGGATTTGAATGATATTCTTTTACTTTATCAATAAAAACTTGTTTCTCACTCTTGGAATCTGCAATAATACTGCCTAATAAATTTTTCATCTGCAACTTCTATTAATTTTGGGTTGGATATTATTAGAAATTTTTGCGTAAATATTGAGAAATCTTTTTTGATTACTAAATCCAATAATATGAAAATGATAATTGTCATCTAGATTAGGCATATTGTATACCTCAGAATAGTTATTCGAATATACGGACTTAATTTCAGAAAGTGTAATCCGTTCTTTGCTAAGTTCTATTGCACTCAATTGCGAAAAATCCCATTCAAACTCAAAATCAAACCCCTCCATTATTTAGTCTGCAAACCAATGCAGTAATAATCAAAGCCCAATTCCTTCAACTCTTCTTTATCGTAAATATTTCTGCCATCGAAGATCACTTTGTTTTTCAATAGTTTGGCAATTACGCTAAAGTTTGGTGTGCGGAATTCGGGCCATTCAGTTACTAGTAAAAGGGCATCTGCATCTATTAAAGTATCGTAATCATCTTTACAATAGGTGATAATATCGCCAATCATGTGGTGAGCCTCTTTCATCGCCACCGGATCGTATGCCTTTACTTTTCCACCTGCTTTCAATATCTTTTCAATCAAAACCAATGCGGGAGCTTCACGCATATCGTCTGTTTTTGGTTTGAACGATAAACCCCACATCGCAAATGTTTTACCTGAAATGTCGCCATTAAAATGCTTCATCATTTTATCAAACAGCACCTCCTTTTGGGCTTCATTCACCTCTTCTACAGCGTTCAAAATACGCATATCGTATTTGTATTCTTTAGCGGTGCGAATCAATGCTTTTACATCTTTTGGAAAGCAGGAACCTCCGTAGCCAATACCAGGATAGATAAATTTATTGCCAATACGGGCATCGGAGCCAATTCCTAGGCGAACTTTATTTACATCAGCGCCTACAAGTTCGCACAAATTGGCTATATCGTTCATAAAGCTTATACGAGTGGCCAACATGGAATTGGCTGCGTATTTGGTCATTTCTGAAGAACGTATGTCCATAAAATAAATCGGATGCCCATTCAATAAGAAGGGTTTGTATAGTCTCCGAATAGTTTCCTCTGCTTTTTCCGATTCAATACCAATTACTATTCTATCGGGTTTTAAAAAATCATCAACAGCGGCACCTTCTTTTAAAAATTCAGGATTGGAAGCTACGTCAAAAGGTATGTTTGAATTTCTGCTTGCTAGTGCTTTTTGTATTTCAGCCTTTACTTTGTCGGCTGTACCCACAGGAACCGTACTTTTTGTGATTACTACGGCATAATCTTTAAGATTTTCGCCTATGCTTCTAGCGACACCGATCACATATTTTAAATCGGCACTTCCATCCTCACCCGGAGGCGTGCCCACCGCTATAAATATCGCTTCGGCTTCGGCAATGCTTTCAGCTATGTTAGTTGAGAAATTTAAGCGTCCTTTTTGGTGATTTCGCAATACCATTTCTTCTAAACCTGGTTCATAAATGGGCAAAATACCGTTTTTAAGATTTTCTATTTTCTTGAGGTCAATATCAATACAGGTAACATTAATACCTACTTCAGAAAAACAAGTCCCTGTTACTAAACCAACATATCCTGTACCTATTACTGCAATTTTCATATTTAAAAAACCCTAACCTCTAAGGAGTGTTTTAGATAGTACTCAGGCGAGGTTTTTTCCTGAGCTCAGTGTCAATTATAAGTACAATTCTAAATATTTTGCCATTTCACTTTGGATTTTTTGGGCTTCTTTTGCGGCTTGTATTGCAAAATCTTTTTCTCCGCTTGCATAAATAATACCTCGAGAGCTATTTACCAAAAGTCCACAAGTTTTATTCATGCCAAATTTAGATACTTCTTCCAAACTACCGCCCTGGGCCCCCACTCCGGGAACGAGTAAAAAATGAAGCGGCACCATTTTTCGTATTTCTTTAAATGATTCAGCTTTTGTAGCCCCCACCACATACATCATATTGTTTTCATCTGCCCAATTTTGAGAAGTTTCTAAAACATTTTCATAGAGTTTCTTAACTTCATTTTTCAAAACTAGTTCTTCAAAATCTTGACTTCCTGTATTAGAAGTAAAGGCAAGCAGAATTACCCATTTGTCTTTAAACCCTAGAAAAGGTGCTACTGAATCTTTGCCCATATAAGGAGCAACTGTTATCGAATCAAAGTTCATATTTTCAAAAAATGCCTTGGCGTACATGGCAGATGTATTCCCTATATCGCCTCGTTTGGCATCTGCAATGGTAAAATGATTGGGGTAATTTGAGTTTAGGTATTCTATGGTTTTTTCCAGACTTGCCCAGCCCATTGCCCCATTGGCTTCATAAAATGCTGTATTGGGCTTATATGCTACACAAAACTGAGCTGTGGCATCTATTATTTGTTTATTAAATTCAAAAATTGGGTCTTTTTCAACAAATAAATGTGAAGGTATTTTTGTAATATCGGTATCAAGCCCTACACAGAGATAGGATTTTTGGGCTTTGATGAATTCAAAAAGTTGTTGGTAAGTCATTAATTTTATTTTTCAAAACAGAAAAAAGGTATTCAAACATCTGAAGATATTTTTTTAGATTTTCATTGTATACTCGTTCTGCATATACTTGGTCATAGGCATGTACCAAATCGTTTCTAGTATCGACCATTCTCATCCAAGTGTTATCTGGGTCTAATATTCCAGCAACTGTGGCCTCTCTAAATGTGGATTTTGGAGTAGCAACCAATATCCCTTCCTGAATTTCTAAAAATAATTTTAATACTTTCCAAGCGAGCTCAAATACAATTTCAAATCTCTTAATAGATGAATCTCTTATAACTTCATTTTTAGGTAGCAATAAAACTTCTCTAAATCGGGCTAATGCAGATTCATATAATTGAAATAACTCACGCAGCTTTTCGGGTTTCATAAATTAATTCTATTTTCTGCGTTGCTATTTTTTTAAATGATTCTGTCACTCTTTTAAAATCTACTAAATCAATTTTTATAATTAATGGTAATTCAAAAACATCTTCTTGTAGGTTTAACCAAATTTCTGAATCAATTTCTGAATTAGATTCTATACCTACATCTATATCAGATATGTTTTTTGATTCCCCGGTAACCCTTGACCCAAAGAAAAAAGCCTTATAATGCTGACCTTCCAGATGCTTTCTAAAAATGGCTTTCAATTGCTCCTTTAAAAGTTCGGCAGAATATTGTTCGAGTTGCATTACCTTAAATCTATTACTTCTACACCTGCATATTTTGATTTATCGAACGCAAATTGGCTATCGTCAAGCTTGGCGTTGGGTTGAAATTTGTTTATCGAATATAAATATCTATTTCCATTTTTCTCAAATATTTTCCAGCGAAATATTGATTTATCTTTTTTGCTAATCCAGATTTTGATTTTGAAAAATGGTTTCTTCTTGTTTTCTGGAATTAATTCTACCACATTATAGCCCACACCTTTTACTGTTTCATCGTCAGAAAGCATGTATTTGAAACCTTGGCGATACATGTTATGTATCTTAGTAGGAGAAATTTCGTCTTCATCAGGGGCATATTCTGAAATGTTTACTTCATTTTCCTCTTTCATGTACGTCCATACTACAGCACCATTGTTAATTATCTCTTGCCCTCCAAGTTTTAGATTGTACTTGTTGCCTTTCACATTTATTTCTCCTGAAAATTTATCATTTACCTTGGCTTGTTGGTTTTCTAATTCATAGGTAAATTCCGCTTTATACGATTTTATTGCTTCGTATTTTTTGCTTACAGCATTCAACAACTCTTCGGCTTTTGGATCGAATTGAGCAAATACAAAATTTGGAAAAATTAAAGTGCTGAATAATATTGTAAATAAAATAATATGTTTTGTCATTCGATTCGTGATTGGTTAATGCAAAAATAGTTAAATATGGGCTAAATGGTTGATTATGAGCGATTTTCTACGGTGCTGTTATAAACTATCTAATATTTCTTGTAAACTTCTCTCGTCTTTCACTTGCACATCACGCACTTTGCTGCCATTTGGCGGACCTACAATTCCAGCAGCTTCCAGTTGATCCATTATCCTGCCAGAGCGGGCGTATCCCAAGGCTAACTTTCTCTGAATCAATGAAGTACTTCCTTGCTGGAAAGCAACAATTAACTTGGCGGCCTCTTCAAATTTAGGATCTTTATTTGTCAGATCAACCTCCCTGTCGCTTGGGTCTGCATTTTCATCGAAGTACTCTGGCAGTTGATACGCAGTAGGGTAGCCTTGTTGATTTCCGATAAAATTTACCAGATTTTCCACCTCTGGCGTATCAACAAATGCACATTGTAAACGCACCATGTCAGAATTTATTTTCAACAACATATCACCTTTGCCTACCAATTGGTCTGCCCCGCCTTCATCTAGAATAATTTTAGAATCTACTTTTGTGGTAACTCTGAATGACAATCTGGCTGGGAAATTCGCCTTTATCAAACCCGTGATCACATTTACAGAAGGCCGCTGGGTAGCCAACACCAAATGTATGCCAACTGCACGAGCCAACTGTGCCAAACGGGCTATGGGCATCTCAATCTCTTTGCCAGCCACAATCATCAAATCGGCCAATTCATCAATTACTACCACGATATAGGGCAAAAAACGGTGTCCGTCATTTGGATTTAGTTTTCTGGAAATGAACTTGGGGTTATACTCCTTTAAATTTCTACATCCTGCATCTTTGAGCAAACTATACCGCGTATCCATCTCAATACACAAAGAATTGAGGGTATGCACCACTTTTTTTGTATCGGTGATAATGGCTTCTTCACCATCGGGCAATTTGGCTAGGAAATGTCTTTCAATATTATTATAGACAGAAAGTTCCACTTTTTTAGGGTCAACCATCACGATTTTGAGTTGAGATGGATGTTTTTTGTAAAGCAATGAAGCCAGCAACATATTGATTCCCACCGATTTACCCATTCCTGTTGCTCCAGCCATTAGTAAGTGAGGCATGGTTGCCAAATCGGCTACAAATACTTCGTTGGTGATGGTACGCCCAAATGCAATGGGCAATTCCATGGTAGATTTTGCAAAGCGGTCGTCCATCAACACATCTCTGGCTGGCACCATTTGCTTGTTTTTATTGGGTACTTCCATTCCTATCGTTCCTTTTCCAGGCATGGGAGCAATGATACGCACGCCCAAAGCACTTAATCTCAGTGCTATGTCATCAGAAAGATTGGCAATTTTTGAAATTTTCACTCCTGCATCAGGCACTATTTCATAGAGTGTAACTGTAGGGCCGATAGTTGCTTTGATACTTGTAATACCAATGCTGAAATCATTTAAGGTTTTTACAATTTTGTTTTTATTCTCCTCAAGTTCTTCTTTGGTTACAACAGCACCTTTGTTTTCACCATAGTCTTTTAATAAATCAATGGTTGGATATTGATAGCGAGATAAATCTAAAGTGGGGTCGTAAGGGGGCAATTCGCTTACATATTCCTTTGTTTTCTCTGATTCGAGTTTTACAAAAGGCGAAGTTTCTACGGGTTTTTCAATTGTTTCTACCACCATAGGCGATTCTACAATGAGTTCTAAATCGGGTTTTGTACCTGTTTTTACATTTTCAATCGCATTGAGTTTCCAATCGTCTTCTTGCTCATTTTCCTCAGAATCTTTGTTTTCATCATCTTCTAAAAATTCTTCTTCCAATTCGTCTTCGTCACTATTTTCATTTACGGGATCTTCGTTTTCTTCGTCATCATTTTCCAAATCATAGGTGATATCCATCAATTCTTCTTTGGCTCTGCGTACAAAGCTGGTGATGTTAAAAGTAAATATAATGAAAGTCAAAAAGCTTAAAGCAAGCAATAGAAATGTGCCTAACCCAAGCAATTCATTGCAAATAGTCGCAATTTCGTAACCTATTCCCCCAGAAAGAAAACCGATGCCTTCTTCTTGCTCGGTAATTAATACCAAAAATCCAAAGGTGGTAGAAATCCAGAATCCGAAGAAAATAACATAGTTAAATAGTTTTTTTATAGGATAAAGCTCTTTGTGAAATACTATTTTCACTCCGTAAATGAAAAATAAAGGCATAAAAAGTAGTGAGGCTATGCCAAAACCCTTAAAAATTAAAAAATAGGAAACTACGGCTCCGATTAAACCCAGCCAATTTTCAGCTTCTTGCCCAGATTCTCTGATTTCCGAATTGAATACCGATTCTACTACACTTTGATCGGCTGATGCGGTAAAAATGTAAGAGAACAAGGAAAAACTGGCATAAACCGAGAAGAATATTAATATAAGCCCCAAAACCAGCCTTAGTCTTGGATCATGGAAAATCTTTGTGCTGCCTTTTTGCTTTTTTCTTTGGCTGGGTTTTTCCTCCTTTACTTCCTCTTGAGGTACATTTTCAGAATCTGATGTCTTACGAAAAGTGTTTTTTGCCATTGATAATAATATCTAAACAAAAATAAACAAATTCAAATTTCTGAAAGTCAATAGTTTTCCACTTGATGAGAAAACAAGCCTTAAGGCCAATTTGATACTCTAAAGCCATTAATTCAAATATTCCTGCATCACCATTGCCCCACCTAGCGATGTACCTTGGGCAATTTCAAATGCCTCAATGTCGAATTGTGGCAATTTAGCCTTTAATAACTCCATAAAAATAACATTTTTGCTAAAACCGCCATCTACATATAGTTTTGTGATGCCAGAATTTTGATTTTCCGCTGCTAAAAGTATGTATTCCGCTTGATAATCGGCCATATCAAGCATAAATCGGTGGTAAGCCTCTTCATAAATATTGTAAATATCTAGATCATTGGCATTGAAAAATTTTTCAGGATTGATTTTGTCTTTTAATATATGTGGCTTCGATTTCACGTTTTCAAGCATTTCCAAATCGAGCGTTACAGACTTGTAGAAATCTTTAGGTTTAAAATAATGGCCAGCAAAAATTTTTGTAAATTCTTCATGAAAATGCCCCAAAAACAAGCGTGAGGCCTTCACTTGTTTGCCTTCAAAAGTCATATAGTTTAAGCAATCTTTTATCAACTCTTCTCTAGTGAGTAGATTTTTGGCAAAAGGATTTAAAGTAATACACCAAGTACCGGTAGAAAGCAGTAAAAAAGGAGCTTCTACTTTATGAAAATAGGGGATAAGTGCTGCTGAACTATCATGCATGCCCGTGCCTACAGGAATTTGTTTGTTTCTAAAGCTGGCATATCCATTCAGGTGGTTTCTCTTGATTGGAGCAAATAAAGCATCTATTTTTTCAATTATCACCCAATTGTGGTACTCATTTTTACCCATATCCCACAAGGCTGTGTGGCAGCCAATACTTGTAAATTCGGCTGCATATTCATTACAAAATATATAAGAGCAATACTGTGGAAAATGCAATGATACTTTCACTTTTTGAAAGGTAGCTGGATGTTGGTGTTTGAGCCAAAAAATCTGCAACCCAGAGTTTAACATGCCCAATGCGGGAGAGGCAGTTTGAGTGGCTATGTCAAATTTGTCGCCATGGGTGCCGTAAAAAAGTTCTTCTGTTTCATTTGGAAAAGCTTTCAGATAATTATAAAGTGGGGTTACAGGCCGATTGTTTTCATCTAAATGCACAAAACTTGCCCCATAAGTGGTGAAGTTTAGGGCTTTAATGTCGAAATTCATATCAAGTTGAATTTTTTGCCAAGTTTCTTTCATCCAATTGGTGAGCTGCCTTAAATCTTCACAATTTTCACCCTCTTCATCTTTCACTTCTGCAAAATGAGTTTGCAATTCGTGAACAATATTGAGGTTTAAATCAAAAAGAATAAATTTTTTGTTGGTTTTGCCAATATCGAATATGGCTATGCAAGAAGTCATTAAATGAAATATGTTGGAGTGAAGGGTATTAAAAAATAGTATAGATTTTGTTTACATCACTATTGATCTGTTTTTTTAGGATACAAAAGTACAAATATATTGCTTTCTTTAACGAAGGATGTAAAGTTGGTTTTCGAGAAAAAAAATTTGGAGATTGTGAAGTATTAGTTTAAACCTCAATTATTGGTATTTTACTGTAAAATTTATCAATAGCCTTTTATTTTAAGCTTGTTTATAAAAAAAGTAATGTTTCTATTGGAATATTGTTTTAAAATTCCATACTATTACATAAAATTAAGCTTTCATCAAATATTGGTCGTAATTTGACACTTAGTATTTTAAAAGGTCAATATTTGATATAAATAAATAGAAAATATTCTACATAATAATATTATATCTATGCAAAAACAGTCTTTTACATTGAAGGGAGGGCAATCTCAAAGCCAAAGTCAATCTTCGAATTTGAAAGGATTGTTTGAAGGTTATTTTATTGAACCCCAATTTTTAGACGAAGTATTTCAGCACAATGGTGTTCCTAATGGCTATTACGATAAAATAATTGAGCATTTTAATAAACTATCGCTCGATGATTTCAAAGATATAAATGAATACACCAAGATGTCCTTTTTTAATCAGGGCATCACTTTTGCGGTATATTCCGATAAAGACCAAGGCACGGAACGTATTTTTCCTTTTGATTTATTTCCTCGAATTATCCCCAAAGATGAGTGGGAAATGCTCGAAAAAGGTGTAATTCAGCGAAATAGAGCCATAAATATGTTTTTGTGGGATATTTACCACGATAAGAAGATATTCAAAGATAAAGTAGTACCTGAAGAATTGATTGCTTCATCTCCCTATTATTATAAATCAATGATGGGGGTAAATCCGGTTGGGAAAATCTATACGCATGTATCGGGTACCGATTTAATTAAGCATAACGATGGCAAGTATTATGTACTTGAAGACAATGTTCGTTGCCCTTCAGGAGTTAGTTATGTACTCTCTAACCGAGATGCTATCAAGAAAACATTTCCTAATCTATTGCTTCACCACGATGTGAGCTCGGTGCAGGAATATCCCCTTCAATTGCATGAAATAATGAAATCGGTAGCTCCTGAAAAAGCAGAATCGCCAACCTGTGTAGTGCTTACGCCAGGTATTTTCAATTCTGCTTATTTTGAACATGCTTTTTTGGCTCTCAATATGGGTATTCAATTGGTTGAAGGCAGGGATTTGCTTGTAGACAAGAATTTCGTATATATGAAAACGCTTTACGGGCCAAAACGAGTAGATGTGATATATAGAAGGGTAGATGATGAATTTATCGATCCGTTAGTTTTCAATAAAGATTCAATGTTGGGGGTAAAAGGCTTAATGGGAGCTTACCAAGCCGGAAATGTAACTTTGTTAAACGCACCCGGAACAGGTGCTGCAGATGACAAAGCGGTATACACATACGTGCCTGCAATGATAAAATATTATTTATCTGAAGAAGCTATATTGAATAATGTGCATACCTATCGCTGCGAATTAGATAATGATTTGAAATACGTACTTGAAAACATGGAAAAAGTAGTGGTGAAGCCAGTAGATGAATCGGGTGGATATGGCTTACTGGTAGGCAGTAGGGCTACAAAAGAAGAAATTGAGGAATTCAAAAAAAGAATACTGGCCAATCGTAGGAAATATATCGCCCAGCCCATAATGTCGCTCAGTGTGCATTCTACTTTTATAGATGAAGACAATAAATTTGAAGAACGCCATATTGATTTGAGAACTTACTGCCTGATGGGTAAGGATAAATCGTATTTGTTGAAAGGCGGCTTAACGCGTGTAGCCCTCAAGAAAGGTAGCTTGGTTGTAAATTCTTCTCAAGGCGGTGGCTCGAAAGATACCTGGGTGCTTTTAACTTAATTAGTGGTTGGTGAGTATTAATTATACCTGATAGATAATTAAATACATTAAAATTCACAGATGGTATTAAGAGTAGGAAATGGTTGCTGGCGATTCTAGTCAGCCAACACTATTGTTATATTTTTATTCTACCATTATTAATTTTTATTTAAAATAATTCATAATTCATAATTCATAATTCATAATTATGTTATCACGCATTGCAAACAGTCTTTTCTGGATGGGTCGCTACATTGAAAGAAGCGAACATTTGGCACGCTACACTAAAGTACATTATTTTTCGGCTCTTGATGCACCTCAAATGCAAAACAAGGAAGACCTATTGACTTCTATTTTGAAAAATGCTGGGCTAAATCATTTGTATCACAAAGATTATGCTACTGTAAATGAGCAGGCAGTATTATTTTATGTGAGCCTCGATATTACAAACCCATTTTCAATAGCTACTGCCGTAAATTCGGCAAGGCAAAATGCTAGAGGAGCTAGAGATTCTATTTCTACCGAACTTTGGGAAGCCATAAATAAATATTATCATGAGGTAAATGACATTGCCCTAAGCACATTCGACCCAGATGATACTTTTGATTTGATGCAAACCATGATAAAAAACTGCAATATTATTCGTGGACTTATTGACAATACCATGTTGCATACTGATGCTTGGAACTTGATTTCACTTGGTGTCCACATTGAGCGGGCTATCCAAATTATGCGAATACTCATTACCAAAACTGATGATATTGAAAATCTGGAGCAAAACGATTTGGAAACAACCATCAGTAACTATCATTGGAGTACGCTGCTGAAAAGTGCAGAATCGTACGATATGTGCAATCGCTGCTATAAAGCTACACCCAGTCGCGACAATGCTTTAGATTTCTTAATTTTAAATCAATCATTTCCCAAATCAATTGCCTTTAACCTCAATTCTGCTTTTGAACATTTGCAGAAAATAACAGCTTTTGAACATGGAAACAATGAAAAATTCTTGTTTAATGTAGGTAAATTATTATATTCTTTTCGATACACCACCATAGAAGAAATAAAAGTACAGGATGTGAATACATTCTTAAAAAATAGCTTAGAAACCGTGTACAAAATAGCACGTGAGTTTGAAAAGCAGTATTTAAATTATTAGTAGTTTAGAAAATGTGGATAAAAAATAGCGCCAAATTGTAATTTGAAACTTTTTAGCCCTTATGATTGTAAAAAGAATTAAACAACACGCTTATGTCGCAATTCATGGCTCAAATTACCTTGCCAGATTTCCTCGATGAAAATTTTATGGCATTAATTCCAGAACATAGAACCTATGTTGATCAGTTGATGAACGATGGCATAATTACAAGCTATAGCCTTGCACTCGACCGTAGCACCGTTTGGATTACTTTTAATTCTAAGAATGAAAAAGCTGTTACTAAAATAATTCACAGCTTTCCAATCTCTGATTATATTGAATTTGACATTTTAGAATTGGCTTTTCATAATAGTGCTACCGTGTTTTTCCCTTCTTTGTCATTAAATTGATGCTTTACTATTGAATTAAAAAAGCAGACTAATTTTTTAAAGTTACTAAAAAGTTAAAGGATTAAAACACTTCGTAGATTGCCGCTACGCCTTGCCCACCACCAACACAGGCGGATACTATCCCGTATTTTAACTTTCTTTTCTTCATTTCATTAAATAATTGTACGGAAAGTTTTGTGCCTGTACAGCCAAGTGGGTGACCTAGTGCAATAGCACCACCATTTACATTCACCATATCTTGGTTCAAATCTAATTGGCGACAAACAGCCAATGATTGCGAGGCAAATGCCTCATTCAATTCTATCATTTGAATATCTGACAATTTCAAACCTCCCAATTTCAAAGCTTTTGGAATGGCTTCTACTGGCCCAATCCCCATAATACGTGGCTCTACACCAGCCGCAGCATGGGAAATAAACCTTGCAATTGGATTTAGGTTATGTTCTTTTAAAAAGTTTTCACTTACCACCATTGCAAAAGCTGCACCATCTGAAGTTTGAGATGAATTTCCTGCAGTTACAGAGCCATTAGCTGAGAATACAGGCTTTAATTTTGCCAAAGCTTCTATTGATGTATCGGCTCTAGGACCTTCATCGGTATCAATAGTATATTCCTTCGTTTTTTTCTTTCCAGTTTCATCTACAAAAGTTTCTTTAACTTTTATAGGAACGATTTGATCTTTAAAAAAACCGCTTTTAATGGCATTGCCTGCTTTTTGATGAGAGCGAAATGCGAAAGCATCTTGGTCTTCACGCGAAATTTTGAATTCATTGGCAACAGCTTCGGCAGTAGCTCCCATATTGCTATACCAATCTGGATTATTCTTAGCTATTTCAAAATTCAAAGCCAATTTCCAGCCCCCTAGCGGCACATAGCTCATGGTTTCTACCCCACCAGCCACTATGCAATCGGCCATTCCTGCATTAATTTTATAGGCAGCCAATGCAATGGTTTCCATTCCAGAGCCACAATAGCGATTTACTACCATACCCGGCACATTCATTGGTAATGCTAGCAAAGAAATCATTCTTCCAATTTGCATTCCTTGTTCTGCTTCGGGTACGGCATTGCCTACTATCAAATCATCGACCAATTTGGGGTCAACTTCGGGCAAAGAAGCCATAAGATGTTTGATTACATCTGCAGCCAAATCATCTGGGCGGGTGAATCTAAATACTCCTCTTGGAGCTTTTCCAACTGCAGAACGGAAGCCTGCCACAATATATGCATTCATAATTTACAAGTTTTTGGTGCTTTTACGTGAATGAGATGCTGGAGTTAGTGCCTTTATTCAATATAGAAATTAACAATAATTGTTCCAATAGCAATTAGTGACGGTACAAACTAGTTTGATTGGTCTTTTATTATCCCACCTCTATTCTTGAGCCAGTTTTTTAATCTTTCAGGCCAATCTGCTATTCTTTCAGGATTGCCGCCTTTCATTTGTTCTTTGGGATACAAACCATAGCCATGCCCTCCTCTTTCATAAATATGTAACTCAGAAGGCACATTATTTTGCCTCAATGCTGAAAAATAAGCAATACTATTCTCACATTTCACGCCATCATCGGCAGTAGAAAGCAGAAATGTAGGCGGTGTAAGTGGGGAAACTCTTGTTTCGGTTGAAACACTATCGACCAGTTTTGGGTCGGCATTGTCGCCTAATAGCACGCCACGGCTAAACTCAAACGCAAATGTGCTTCTAAAAGAAATTACAGGATAAATCAATACCGAGAAGTTGGGTTTACTGCTGGTTTTTTCAATGGCATCTTTGGCTTTAAGGTTGCCACCATCAAAAATTGTAGAGAGCATGGAAGCCAAATGCCCGCCTGCTGAAAATCCCATTACCCCAATTTTTTCTGGGTTTAAACTATATTCTATTGACTTCGAGCGAAATAGACGCATGGCTCTAGTTACATCTGTAAATTGGGCTGGATGTCTGTATTTCTTATGATCCCAAGTTCCCAATCGGTAGCGAAGTATTGCCACAGTTACACCCATATCGTTGTACCATTTGGCTACTTGCCAACCTTCGTGTCCCAATGCTAATGCTACATAGCCGCCACCGGGGCAAAGTAATACGCCCGCGCCCGTTGCTTTTTCTTTTGTAGGAAAATAAACGGTAATAGAAGGTTTGTCTACCTCTTCAGTACCTTGGGCATAGGGTACACCCTCCGACCATAGGTATATTTTTACAGAATCAACTGTTTGTGCATATAGAACTTGGCTCGCAAATGCAAAAGCTATTAAAAATGTACGCTTCATTGGCTATAGTTTCAATTTATGAATGGTATATAAATAAAAATCCTGCTTTTGAGCAGGATTTCAAAAATAGTTTGTTGTAAATATTAATCTACATCGTAGGGACTTGTGCTAACTTTTGAATTTGGCAATATTATAGGACATAATAAAGCCAAAATAAACAAAGCGACAATAATAAAGAGCATGAACATAATGTGAATGTTTGATTTTAAATGATGAATTATTACAATAGAAGTACAATTATTAACTCAAAGCTTCTTGAACCAATTTGGCAGCATCTTTCAAAATCACAGCCGATTTCACTTTCAAGCCCGATTCGTTAATAATTTTTGCCCCTTCTTCAGCATTTGTACCTTGCAAACGAACAATGATGGGAATACCAATCGTGCCAATATTTTTGTAGGCTTCCACTACTCCGTTTGCCACTCTGTCGCAGCGCACAATTCCACCAAATATATTGATGAGAATAGCTTTGACATTAGGATCTTTCAAAATAATTCTGAAACCTGCCTCCACTGTCTTCGCATTAGCCCCTCCGCCAACATCTAAAAAGTTGGCTGGCTCGCCACCTGAGAGCTTAATTACATCCATTGTGGCCATGGCCAATCCTGCACCGTTTACCATGCATCCCACATTTCCATCCAGTTTTACATAATTAAGATTGCTTTCTCCAGCTTCCACCTCCAATGGGTCTTCTTCAGTGATATCTCTCAAAGCAGCAAGGTCGGGATGGCGGTACAAAGCGTTGTCATCAAAGGCCACTTTGGCATCTACGGCCAGTATTTGGTCGTCAGATGTTTTCAGTACTGGATTAATTTCAATCATTGCCGCATCGGTAGCTACATACATGGCATATATTTTGGTCACAAATTGCACCATGTCTTTAAAAGCATTGCCCGACAAGCCCAATTTAAAAGCTATTTTTCGAGCTTGGAATGGTTGCAAGCCAATTAAAGGATCGACCCATTCTTTAAATATTTTCTCAGGGGTATGCGCAGCCACCTCTTCGATGTCCATACCACCTTCTGTAGATGCAATAATTGCGTTTTTGCCTTTTCCACGGTCTAGAACGATAGAAAGATAAAGTTCTTTGGGCTGAGTTAAGCCAGGGTAATATACGTCAGCAGCTACCAGTACCTTATTTACCAATCTTCCCTCGGCTGTAGTTTGAATAGTAACCAAAGTACCGCCCAATATTTGAGAAGCTTTTTCATTCACTTCATCGAGCGTTTTCGCTAGCATCACACCGCGGTATTCAGTACCTACAATTTTGCCTTTCCCACGACCCCCAGCATGAATCTGGGCTTTTACTACCCAGAGTTTGGTGCCCGTAAGTTCAGTTAGCTTTTTGGCAGCCTCAACAGCACTCTCTGGTGAGTCAGCTACTATACCCTCCCCGATCTTGACACCATATTTCTTTAATATCTCTTTGGCCTGATATTCGTGTATATTCATCTTGCAAGGTTTTTTATTGATTATGCGAAAGTATGAAGTTTAATTAAGAATTGGGAGTGATAAAATGTTTTTTTAGAGGGAAATCCAAAAAATTAAACTGCGACAGCGAGATGAATTAAATTTTATTTTGAGTCCAAACTCCCATTAAATGAGTGAGTTCCCACAATTAAGAAAACCTGCTTTCAATTATTTTTTCTAATTGCAAACGCAAAGCCGGGATTTCAACTTTTTCTAATACATCATTTACGTAGGCTTTAGTGAGCATGGCTTTGGCTTGCTTTTCGCCTATTCCCCTAGAGCGCAAATAAAATAATGCCTCTTTGTCCAATTGCCCAGTAGTGCTGCCATGTGAGCATTTTACGTCATCGGCCCAAATTTCAAGCTGTGGTTTAGAAAAAGCATTAGCTTGATTGGAAAGCAAAATATTTTTGCTCGACTGGTAGGCATTGGTTTTCTGGGCATCTTTCCGCACAAAAATTTTGCCATTGAACACTGCCGAAGCCGCATCATCAACTATGTTTTTGTACAACTCGTTGCTTTCGCAGTTGGGCACGGCATGGTCAACGACCGTGTGGTTATCTACATGCGAAGTGTCATTTATCAAAACCAAACCGTAAAGATGCGTTTCTGAATTTGGGGAATGAAAACAAACATTAAAGTTGTTTCTCACCACATTTCCACCTAATGTAAGGGTGACACCATTGAATACACTTTTCCCTAATTGGTTTACTTGGGTAGTGCCAATATGGTTCTCATTTTCGAAACCGTACTGCACCTTGGCATATTTCACAATGCTGTCTTCCCCTTGTGAAATTTCAGTAATCATATTCGAAACCGAAGGGTCGCTGCCTACTTTGATATGCACTTCCACTAGCTGAATGCTGGCATTTTTTCCCACGCTCAACAGTATTTTAGGTTGAGAAAAAACAGCTGCATTTGTGATTATATAAATTACAACTGGGAGTTCAATATGCTCATTATCAGCTACTTCTATAAAAATTCCATTCTCAGCAAAGGCTTCGTTAGCTGCAATGAACCCATCGGTATTGTACTGCTTGTATCCCTTTAAATTAGCCTTTGAAAATTTTTCGGAATAAATTATCGAGGCCAGGTTTTCAATGGTTAATCCTTTAATCCGTTGCGTGTTTTCTAATGTTTGTGCATATATGCCATCTTCAATTATAATATTTACTGCTTCCAGATCAGGGATAAAATGTTGGCTGATGCCTTGTGTTAATTCCTGCTTCTTCGTCTTGAAGTGAAAGTCGTTTTTCAAATACTCAGCCACCGAGGTATATTTCCATTCTTCATTTTTGATGGTCGGAAAACCTTGCTTTTCAAATTCAGCGATGGCTAATTTACGTAATTGGTGCAATTCAGAATCACTTTTACCATTTATGGACTTTTCAAAAACTTGGAATTGGGTGATTATTTTTTCTTCTAGTGCTGTCATGGTTCTTTTTGAATTGACTTTTAAAGGCAAATGCTTAATTGTTTAAATCGATGCTAGGCAGGAAGTGCATCCACCTCATTTTTAATGAAATCATAACCACGCTCCTCCAGCTCAAAAGCCAATTCCTTAGTTCCTGATTTCACTATTCTACCGTTGTAAAGCACGTGCACAAAATCTGGAACAATGAAATCGAGCAGTCTTTGGTAATGGGTAATAACCAGAATGCCATTGTCTTTCGAACGCAATTTGTTTACGCCACCTGCCACTATTCTAAGTGCGTCTATATCTAAGCCAGAATCTGTTTCGTCAAGGATGGCTAACTTAGGATCAAGCATCGCCATTTGGAAAATCTCGTTGCGTTTTTTCTCGCCACCTGAAAAGCCCTCATTCAAAGAGCGGCTCAATAATGATTGGTCGATGTTTACATAAGTCATTTTCTCCTTCATCAATTTTAAAAAAGAAACGGCATCAAGTGTATCAAGACCTTTGTGTTTGCGCACCTCATTTACAGCCGCTTTCATAAAATTGGTAGTGCTTACCCCAGGTATTTCAATCGGATACTGAAACGCCAAAAATATGCCTTCCCTTGCTCTTTCCTCGGGAGAAAATTCTAAAAGATTTTTCCCTTCAAACTCAACGCTTCCGCTCGTTACTTCGTAGACCTCACGACCCGCAAGAACAGAAGCCAAGGTGCTTTTACCAGAGCCGTTGGGTCCCATGATGGCGTGAACTTCACCTGCTTTTACTTCAAGGTTTAAGCCTTTTAATATTTGTTTCTCGCCAATTTTGGCTTGTAAATTATTGATTTTGAGCATTTTAATCTATACTGTTTAACCTCTTTTAACTTTTATTTTGATGGATATTTACGGAAATAGCAAACCACATTAAACCGCAAAAAAATCATAGTTCGCCCGAAATCTATTATACATGGTGTCATTTTTTATTATCGGATTGCGATTTCATCCCTTATGCTAGTGGATTTGTATGTTAAGAAAGTAAATAATAATGAAACTCCAAAATAAAACTGTGATTGTGCTTTTATACTTTCGAAAAAATCATATCGAGCCAATACCTGCAATTCCTATAGCGAATGCCATAATTAATAGTGCAAAGGTCTTAAACCGCCCAGTTTCTGCTATCAATTCTTCTTTTAGAGCATCTTCCATATTTTAATTTATTCGAAATTGCTCAGCTTGGGTGTCGGCAATTGCCTAAACTGAACGCCTGTGGCTATACTGCCCTTTCTATCTTGTTTAGCATACAGTTCCTGTGCCTTTTCTTGGTCTACCAATTGCAATTCTGAGTAGGAGTTTTTACCTGTAATCAACGGAAACCCTGCAATTCGGTTTGTTGACGAACAGTTAACACAGGTTTTTGCTTTGGGCAGTGCCTTCAATCTCAGTTCTGGAATCTCAATAGCACAAGATATGCACTTCATCATGCTGCAAGTTCAAATGAATCTTTATCCATCATAAGGACAAAAATTTCAGGGACTTCATAGTCTCGTATCGTAAAATTTGACACCCTTTGATAGTAGTATTTTTTATCATCAATGTCTGAACATGGAGATTCATTTATTATTCTCTTCACATTTTTATCTTCTGTATGTACTGGGATAATCATTTCAATACTTGAATATTCTTCAGTTAAATATTGCCTTAAATAGCCTATCAATTCACTAATCACCTCTTTCATACTTATGTCATTTAGCCATTGGGCAGAATCTGTAAGTGCATAATTGGGTGTCTTTCTAACTGCAAATGGTATTAATATAGTGAAGGCACAGCTCCGTTGATGATTATGAGCTGCATAGTCATCTACCGCCATTTTTACTTTATCTCCAAATAATTGAGCTACCATATTGGCTTTATACAAATAATTGCTGCATTTCCCTTTTCTATACTTTCGATGAATTCATTAGAAATCAAGGTAATACCTCCAGTGTACCCTAGATCCACTTTCCATTGTTCGATACAATTCCAGTTAACAGCAAATTACTTATTCCTATCTCTTTTTTCGTTCAATTTCTTTTCTAAACCAGCCAATACTAAAATCCTTATACAAATGAATTTTAAATCCATCCCTTTTTTCGGGGTATTCATCCAAATCTGAAAATTGGCAAACTCGTGCTTTTGAAGCAAATGGAATTACGTAAACTGCAAGATAAATAGCACCACCATTGCCATGTTGTTTGATAGCACTTTGGCTTCCACTGGTCGCTTTCCGCAAACTGCTTAAGTTCAAAATAATTAGCCATTGGTCAATATTATCCCACGCTTCCTTCCAAACTAATAGCTAGCAATTTTTGAGCTTCTACAGCAAACTCCATTGGCAACTGGTTCATTACTTCTTTAGCAAATCCGTTCACAATCAGTGCGATAGCTTGTTCAGTTGCAATGCCACGTTGGTTGCAATAAAATATTTGGTCTTCGCCTATTTTCGATGTAGTAGCTTCATGTTCTACCGTTGAGGTGTTGTTTTTCACCTCAATATATGGGAATGTGTGGGCTCCGCATGTGTCGCTCAAAAGCAGTGAATCGCACTGAGAAAAATTTTTGGCATTGTCGGCACGTTTGTGCACATCTACCAATCCGCGGTAGCTGTTGTGGCTTTTTCCTGCCGATATTCCTTTAGAAACTATCCTTGACTTGGTGTTTTTGCCCAAGTGTATCATTTTAGTGCCAGTATCAGCCTGTTGATAATTATTTGTGACAGCCACAGAATAAAATTCACCGATTGAATGATCGCCTTTTAAAACTACACTTGGGTATTTCCAAGTAACAGCCGATCCGGTTTCTACCTGAGTCCAACTTATTTTTGCGTAGTCGCCAGCGCAGATTCCTCTTTTGGTTACAAAATTAAAAATCCCACCTTTGCCTTCCTTATCGCCTGGATACCAATTTTGCACGGTCGAATATTTAATTTCGCTTCTTTCCTGAGCTACCAATTCTACCACGGCTGCGTGCAATTGATTTTCATCGCGCATCGGAGCTGTGCAGCCTTCCAGATAACTCACATAAGCTCCCTCTTCACAGATAATCAAGGTGCGTTCAAATTGACCAGTTTCTGCTGCATTTATCCGGAAATAAGTTGATAATTCCATCGGGCAACGAACGCCTTTGGGAATATAGACAAACGAGCCATCAGAAAAAACAGCAGAGTTTAGTGCTGCATAATAATTGTCGGCCACGGGCACTACCGAACCTAAATATTTTTTCACCAAATCGGGATGCTCTTTTATGGCTTCGCTTATAGAGCAGAAGATAACCCCAATATCGGCTAATTTATCTTTAAAAGTAGTAGCAATAGAAATGCTGTCAATTACAGCATCTACGGCCACGCCTGTTAATCTTTTTTGTTCATTTAATGAAATACCTAATTTTTCAAATGTAGCTCTGATTTCCGGGTCAATTTCATCTAAACTATTGATTGTTTTCTTTTGTATTGGTGCGGAATAGTATTTAATATCCTGGAAATTAATTTTTGGCAAAGTTAAGTTTTGCCAAGTAGGTTCTTTGAGCGTAAGCCAGTATTTGTAGGCTTTCAATCGCCATTCGAGCATCCATTCGGGTTCGTTTTTTTTTGTAGAAATAAAACGAACAATTTCTTCACTCAAACCTTTTGGTGCTTCATCCGCCTCAAAATCAGTTACAAAACCGTATTTATATTCTGAGGTGGTTATTTCTTCTAATAAAGTGTCAGTATCGTTTTCTTCTTTGAACATTTGCCTCTCGTTTATGCCGTCTGATTTAGACTTATATCTAAACATTTAACAACAAATTTACAACACATTGGGCTTATAAAAAGTTTTTCACGTTTCTTTTTCGGATAATTTTCATTGTGGAACTTCTATTCTCTAAATTGAATAACTCTCAAATAAATTAATAGCGACATAATTTTGCAAGCTTATATTTAGATTTTCCTATATAAAAATATATTAATAATATTTTTAATGGTCTGATAATTAAATGATTACGTATATATGTTAATTCAAATTGATGCTATTGCTTTTTATTCTACGCTTTAGGAGTTACAAAAATATAGCCTAACAACACTAGTATTCAGAAAAATATTAATATCATTATCTCCAAATTAACATTCAAACAAAACCCCGATGTCATTATTAACCATAGGCACAGTAGCTTTAGACAAACTTGAAACCCCATTTGGCAAAACTGAAAAAATAGTAGGTGGTTCTTGCTCATTCGCCTCATTATCAGCTTCTTATTTATATAAAAAGGTAAATATTGTGGCAGTAGTAGGTGGCGATTTCCCCAAATCATTTATTGATACACTTAATAAGAAGGGGATAAATACTACAGGATTGCAGATAAAAGAAGATGAAAAATCATTTTTTGGTCGGGCAAATACCACAACGACATGAATACACGCGATACTTTGGTGACAGAGTTAAACGTGCTAGCTGATTTTGATCCTATAATTCCAGAGGCTTATCAGGATTGTAAGTACTTGATGCTGGGTAACTTAGCTCCCAAAACGCAAAGTACAGTAATTAATAGTTTGAGAAAAAGACCGAAGTTGATGGTGATGGACACCATGAATTTTTGGATGGATGTGGCTTATGACGATTTGATGGTAACGCTCTCTATGGTAGATGTGCTAAGTATAAATGATGAGGAAGCTCGCCAGTTGTCGAAAGAGCATTCTTTGGTGAAGGCTGCCAAAAAAATAATGGCAATGGGGCCAAAAGCATTGATTATTAAAAAAGGTGAACATGGGGCTTTGTTATTCTATGAAAATAGGGTTTTCTTCGCTCCTGCTTTGCCTTTGGAAGAAGTATTTGACCCAACCGGTGCTGGCGATACTTTTGCCGGTGGATTTATAGGCTACATTGCCTCTAAAGACGATATATCGTTTGATACAATGAAATCGGCCATAATTTACGCTTCGGCAATGGCTTCTTTTTGTGTAGAAAAATTTGGTACAGAACGTACAATCAATTTAACACATGAGGAAATTGAAGAGCGAGTGCAGGAATTTGTTGATTTGGTACAGTTTGATATTAAATTGAATTAAAAGTGAAAAATGTAGGTACATGCAACAAAGTATGTAGCTACATTTTAAACCTAAGTCTCTCGCCCATTTTCAATTCGTTGAACTTGCCATTGTGATATGCCAAATGACCCGAAACGAAAGTATGTGTTATTTTTCCTTTGAAAGTTTTGCCTTCAAAAGGCGACCAACCACATTTATATACGATATTGTTTTTCTCCACTTTCCATTCGGATTCCAAGTCTAAAATTGACAAATCGGCATGGTAGCCTTCTCTCAAATAGCCTCTATCGTTTATTCTGAAAAGTTCCGCTGGTTTGTGGCACATTTTATCTACAATCTTTTCAAGTGATATTTTGCCTTGGTGGTAAAACTCAAGCATTACGTTGAGCGAATGTTGGATAAGAGGCACACCAGATGGAGCTTGCAAATAGCCTTGTTGCTTTTCCTGCCAAGTGTGAGGGGCATGGTCGGTAGCAATTACATCTAATCTATCATCCAAAAGAGCTTCAAAAAGGGCTTTTTTGTGGCTGGCTTCTTTGATACTCGGGTTGCATTTAATTTGAGTTCCTAAAGTTTCGTAATCGCTGCTATCGAACCATAAGTAATGCACACAAACCTCAGAAGTGATTTTTTTATCTTTTAATGGAATAGTGTTTGAGAAAAATTTCAACTCTTCCTCAGTAGAAATATGAAGCACATGTAGCCTTGTGCCGCATTTGGTTGCAAAGCCTACGGCTTTTTCTGTCATATTTACACAAGCTTCTATGCTCCTAATTTCAGCATGGGCAGATACTGGAATATTCTCGCCATATTTTGCTTTGAATTTTTCCAAATTAGCTTTTACAATGTGGTCGTTTTCAGAGTGAATGGCAATGAGGCATTGGCTTTCGCAAAATAATTTATGCAAGGCATTTGGCTCTTCCACCAGCATATCTCCGGTGGAGCTACCCATAAATATTTTTATGCCGCACACATTTTTGGGGTCGATTTTCAAAGCAATATCGGCATTGCTATTGGTAGTGCCCATGAAGAATGAATAGTTGGCAAGGGAAGTTTGGGCGGCAATGGCATATTTATCTTCCAACAATTCTAAAGTAGCAGCGGGAGGATTGGTATTGGGCATTTCCATAAATGAGGTAACTCCACCAGCTACCGCAGCCCTCGATTCGGTAAAGATATTGGCCTTGTGCGTAAGCCCAGGTTCGCGAAAATGTACTTGGTCGTCAATAATACCAGGAATAATATATTTGCCTTTTGCATCAATTTCCAGTGCATTTTCAGCATAAATAGGGTCGCCAATCTTTTGGATTACACCTTTATAAATATGTATATCTGCTAAGGTTATTGTGCCTTCGTTTACTATTCGTCCGTTTTTGATTACTATTCTGTCCACTTATTTAGATCTGTTTTTTTTTCAAGAGTATGGTTAAAAATAAATAGTTTTAACCGTAGGGCTATTTTGTCCAATCTTCAAGTTCTATTCCATTTATTTTCTCAAAATGATTTGTATTGTTTGTAACCATAACTAAGTTTTGTGTAATGGAAGTTGCACCAATTAATAAATCGAAATCATCAATAGATATGCCTATTTTTCTGAGTCTCGCTTTTTCTTTAGCGAATAAATCTAAAGAGTGAAAAATGGGTAAAATTTGAACTCCAGTTAAGAAATTATCTAGAGCCAATCTGTTTTTTTCTGGTCTTTCACTGTTTTCAATCCCAAATTTTAATTCGGCAAGTGTTATTTCAGAAATATAGCAATCGTCAGAGGTTAATTTTTCAAATCTAGCTTCCAAATTAAACTTTCCTTTCATGTAAAAAATGGCAATGTTGGTGTCTATTAAATATTTTTTCAAAACGGCTCAATATTTCTGTTATAAACCCTGCTATTTCGAATCTCATCTATTATTTCTTCAGCAGATTTTGCAGAAATAAAAGCCCCAAAGGCTTTTTTAAAATCAGATTTTTTATTAACCAAATCAGATTTTATAGAATTTGTTAATTTAGAAATTAGGTCAAGTTTGTTTGTCGGACTTAGATTGCCTAAGAGCTCAATATATCCGTCAGTTATCAATGTATTTACTTCAGTTGTTCTCATAAATCAAAAATACAAACAATAAAATTTACTTTTAATATTTGTACGATAAAGTTTGATTTAGTTGCAAGCTTTTTACCCAACAAAAAAGATTATAATTGTGGCTTGCAATTGCTAACTCTTGCATATGAAAAAACTATTTCAGATTTATTTTAACAGGGATAGTTTTAAATAATGCCTACATTTTTCGAAACTAAGATTGAATTTTTAAAAGGTGTTGGACCGCAGAAAGCCCAAATTTTAAATAAAGAACTGGGCATTTTCACTTTTGGCGATCTTATTCAGCACTATCCGTTTCGCTATGAAGACCGCACTATTTTTCATCGCATTGAAGAGGTGAATGAAAACAATGTATTTGTGCAATTGAAAGGGAGAATAAAATATGTGAATCTATTGGGTGAAGGCACCAAAAAGAGGTTTGTAGCCTACTTTACCGATGGAAAACATGAAATTGAGCTGCTATGGTTTCGCAGCATTGCTTGGGTGTCGCAGGCAGTGAAGGCGAATGGAGAATATGTAGTGTACGGTCGCCCGGCTTGGTTTCACGATACCTTTAGCCTTGCCCATCCGGAGATAGAACTACTAAATGCTGCCATTGAAAAAGCGGGTGTTTTCCAGCCGGTGTATAGCACTACAGAGAAACTTAAAAACTTTGGACTCGACAGCAAAGGCTTTTCAAAAGTGATAAAGCCGCTTTTAGAACAAGCCATGCCGCATATTCGTGAGACAATGCCTATTGCTCTCATCAATGAATATTCGCTTAGAAACAAGAAAGAGGCTTTGTATGGCATTCATTTTCCTAAATCTGAGCATGATTTGAATCAATCGCTCGGCAGATTGAAATTTGAGGAATTATTTTACAACCAACTAAAAATAATCCAGCTTAAATCTGGCACAAAAGAGCATATAAAGGGTTTGATTTTCAGGCAAATACCTTTGGTGAATGAATTTTACAAATCGCACTTGCCTTTTCCGCTTACCAATGCCCAAAAGAGGGTGGTGCGGGAAATGTATGACGATTTGAAAACTGGAAAACAGATGAATCGATTGCTGCAGGGAGATGTGGGAAGTGGCAAAACGATAGTGGCATTCATCATTATGCTAATGGCAATAGATAACGATTCGCAAGCCTGCCTGATGGCTCCTACAGAAATATTGACAGAGCAACATTTTGTAACTATCTCTGCTTGGGCTTCATTATTGGGCCTAAAAACTGCTAAATTAAGTGGTTCGACTAAGAAATCGGAACGAAAACGCATTGCAGAAGGCTTGCTAATGGGTGAAATTCAATTGTTGATAGGCACACACGCTTTGCTTGAAGATACCGTTCAATTTAAAAACCTGGGGCTTTGTGTGATAGATGAGCAGCACCGGTTTGGCGTAGCCCAAAGGTCGAAACTATGGCAGAAACGGGCTTTTTTAAATGCACAAGAGCAAATACCCACCTATCCGCATATATTGGTGATGACCGCTACTCCCATTCCCCGCACCTTGGCCATGACTTTTTATGGCGATTTGGATGTATCGGCAATTGACGAAATGCCGGCAGGAAGAAAACCTATCAAAACGGTGCACCGCATGGAAAGCCAGCGATTGGCTGTTTTTGGGTTCTTAAAGCAAGAAATAGCCTTGGGCAGGCAAGTGTATATTGTGTATCCGTTGATAGAAGAATCGGAGAAATCGGATTTGCAAGATTTGATAAATGGCTACCAATCGTTTTGCAGGGAATTTCCAAGGCCGCAATACCAAGTGTGTATGCTGCATGGCCGAATGAAATCGGCTGAAAAAGACGCAGAAATGCAACGATTTCTCAAAAATCAAGCCCAAATAATGGTAGCAACCACGGTGATAGAAGTAGGTGTAAATGTGCCAAATGCCTCTGTAATGGTGATTCAAAATGCAGAAAGATTTGGATTGGCTCAATTGCATCAGCTTCGTGGCCGAGTGGGTAGGGGAGCGGAGCAATCGTATTGCATACTGATGACAAGCAACAAGCTAAGCCACGATACCCGAGAAAAATTATCGACCATGGTGCGCACAAATAATGGATTTGAAATAGCCGAAGCCGATTTGAAACTGCGTGGACCGGGCGATTTGATGGGAACTCAGCAAAGTGGCGTGCTTGATTTGCTTGTGGCTGATTTGGGAAAAGACCAAGAGATACTGAAGCAAGCCAGGGCGGCAGCCCAAATGATATTTGACAATGATAAATATTTATCCACTCCTGAAAATCAAGTAATCAAAATACAGATTGAGAGCCACAGAAAGGAAACGGTGAACTGGAGCAGGATAAGCTGAGGGGATTGAATGGCTCACCTGCTTCCATTGGCAAAGCCAACAACAATGAATGAGGGGATGCTAGTATTCATTCCTAAATAAAAAAGCCAAGCATTCACCTTAATGCACTAAATCTTTTCTATTTTTAGATTTTAATACGTATCAATACAAACATTTTAAACCCAAAAATCATGGAAAATACGCCTTTGCCAAATGCAACTCCCAAAGCATCTACCTATCAGAATACTGATGCCTTTTTGAGCAGTTGCGAAACAAGCCTTATCAATGCCTCTGATGCTGCCATAGCCCCATTATTGACAGCCAGAGGCTACACGCCTGCCATTATTGCAGCGAAACTCACCGAGCTTGCCACTTTAAAAACCCTGGTAGCCAGCCAGAAGAAAGAGTATGGTGAGCAATTTGCCGCCACCGAAGAGTATACGAAAGCTGTAGATTTGCTTCATCCTGAATATATGGATCATTTGGCATTGGCAAGGGTGGCTTTCAAAACGGACACGGCCGCCAAAACAGGCCTTGATCTAAAAGGCAAAAGAGCACAAAGTGAAAGTGGCTACACGAGCCAAGCCTTACTATTTTACAATGGCGTGCTGGGCAACCCTGCCTACAAAACAAAGTTGGCTGCTTTCGGCATTACAGAGGCACAACTGCAAACGGGCAAGACAGGCTATACCGCTTTGGCAACCAAAAGTGCCAACAAAACCAAGGAATCGGGCGAGGCACAAGCCGCTACCCAAGCAAGAGACAAAGCCTTGGATACCTTTTCCACTTGGTTTAGCGATTTCAAAGTAGTAGCCACCATAGCGTTGAATAAAACCCCGCAGCTGAAAGAAAAATTGGGCTGGAAAGAATAAATAAGACCTCACCCCAACCCCTCTCCAAAAAAAGGAGAGGGACTATAACAAAAAAACCACAGAAATATGCGTTTCTGTGGTTTTTTTGTGGGATTATATGGTTTCTGAGTGGGATTATATGGTTTCTGAGTGGGATTATATGATTTCTGAGTGGGA
>CAZMFZ010000025.1:33852-35892 GCA_964565665.1 uncultured Bifidobacteriaceae bacterium
TTTCTGAGTGGGATTATATGATTTCTGAGTGGGATTATATGGTTTCTGAGTGGGATTATATGCTTTCTGAGTGGGATTATATGATTTCTAAGTGGGATTATATGGTTTCCAAGTGGGGGTATGCCATTGCATGCTGTACAATGGTTAGGAGACCAATATTGTCTCGCCATTTACCTTCAATTTCACTACTTCAATGGCATCGAGCCCATCGTTATCTACCACTTTTACGGCTATATGGTGAATGCCAGGCTTGAATTTATGGCGTTGAATACCATGTTTGTCGATAATTACATCTGCACGAAAACCCTTATCTGCTTCGTATTGAAAGTTCCAAGAATAAAACTCAATGCCTGCCGCACTTTCGCCTTTGGCTGTGAGTTCCAACTCCCGTACCCCTTTGGCATCTCGATCGAGCTCAATAAATTGAAGTATTAATGATGGTTTCTTTGCAATAGGCACTATTTCATCTACCCTCACGAGTTTGATGGTTACGTTTTCTTGGTTTTTGAGGCGGGCTACTTCTTGAATAGCTCCTTTTCCAAATGAAAATGCCATGATATAGCCCACAGGCGAGCCTTCGGCTTTCTTTCTCTCAAAAAGGTTTTTATCGTGTCGTTGAATGGCTGAAAAGAAATTATCTACCACATTTCTACCTATGTCGTCACTTCGTTTTACTTGAATGGGAGCGCCATCTTTTGCTTTGCCATCAAGCCCCAAGTCGCTGCGTTGTTTGGTATTTGACTGCCCGCCAAACTGAGCTACTACCCAAGCCTCGAATGCAAAAGCCTCTTTGTATCGCAAGGTATCGTAATCGTATTTATGCAATTGCACAATGAAAGGATTGCTGAACAAATCGTTTTGGGCATAGAGGCGATATTCCGTTACTTTCACGGCTTGCACCGATTGGTCGATGCCAATCCAGTTGCGATTGAGTATGTCGGCAACAGCTATGGTAGTGCCACCGCCCATAAATGGGTCGAGAATAAGGTCGCCTTCGTTGCTTGCCATATTGATTATGCGTTCCATTAAAGCAATTGGCTTTTGGGTGGGGTAGCCAATTCGTTCTTTTGATTGTGACGCGATATTGGGAATATCTGTCCAAATATCACCAAGTAAATTGCCTTTGGAGGAATCTAAGTACCTTTTAAAGCTTGGAATCCCATTTGAACTAAAAATAACCAATCCATTAGTATGCAATAATTCCAATTTCTCAGAAGTAGATAGTGCGTCAACATTATCTTTTCCTGCCAAATACAAAACTGCTTCTTTGTTAACAGACCAACTTCTGCCTGATTTCTTAGGGTGGAATCCTCGCCATTCCTTGTCATTTGGGTTGATACGAGGCCCTGTTAAATCACTTAATCTATATCTACCTTGTTCATCTTCATATCGATAAAATGTTTCTTTATAATCTGCCGTTAGTTCTACATAAATTGGCTTATAGTTGTATTCTCCATTTTTCGAATAATAAAAAATCGAGTCTTTCAAAACGGCCAGTTTCTTTTTAGCATCGTTGTGGGCATTGGTTCTTTGCCAAGCTATCTCGCCCCTAAAGTTTCCATAAGAAAATATTCTATCTAAAATATCTACCCTTATATAAGCATTGGCGTGCCAATCGCAGTGCAAAAAAATGCTTCCAGTAGGCTTGAGAATGCGGTGCATTTCCATTACCCTTTCCTTGAGCCAAGCAATGTAATGGTCCATTCCACCACTCCATCTATCTACAAAGCTGCGTACTTCGCCTTCATCGCCCCATATTACTTCGTAGTTGCGGTTGCTAAAGAATGGGGGGTCGAGATATATCAGGTCAATGGTTTCGCTTTCAAGCTGCTTTAGTATTTCGAGGTTGTCGCCTAATATGAGTTTGTTCATAGTATTGATTATTGTAGAGCTAACTATTGCCTCTTTTTAATTTCTCAAATATAAGCTTTCATAAAAAAATAATAATCAACACCTAGTGTAATGTAGGTATTTCAGATTGAAATAGTGCTGTTCGAGAATAGTAATCTAGAGGTCACACAAAAAAGGATTTGCAATCTA
>CAZMFZ010000026.1:0-26252 GCA_964565665.1 uncultured Bifidobacteriaceae bacterium
ATATTATTAGCATTGAGTGTTTTAATAATCGGTTCAAGATTTTCTTTATTGTAAACCGAGATTAAAGCAGCATTTATTTTCTTTAAAGACATATTGCAAAAATTAAGGCTGCAAAGGTAAAAAAACTCAAATGGCTAGGAAACTATATTTGAAAAATTAGCCATTTTAAATCATTCCGCCAATATGCGATAGAGTTCTAAATTCGAATAATAATGATGCCCGCTAATTACTCGTTTTTCACATATCTTCATCTCTACCAATTTATTCAGATATTCTCTGGCTGTATTTTCAGCATATATTCCCTTATCAGTAAAGTGCTTTACTTTGGTAAATGGCTGCACAAATATCATTTCTACCAACAATTGAGGTCTTCTGATTTGGGTATCTTTTTTCAAAGCATCTAAAATGGCATCTTTGGCGGCTACAATATCTGTTATTTTGTCGTAAGTAAGGCGAGCTGTTACTTCTACAGCTGAGAGCATATACATTATCCAGCGTTTCCAATCGCCTCTTTGCGATACACCAGCCAGTAAGGCATAATAATCGTCTTTATTATCGATAATATACCTGCTCAAGTATAAAATGGGAATGTCTAGCAAGCCTTTGTTTACCAAATAATTTATATTGAATACCCTGCCAATTCTGCCATTTCCATCTCTGAATGGATGGATAGCCTCAAATTGATAATGCCCCATAGCCATTTTGATGATGGGGTCAATTTTATATTCAATATCATCATTCATAAAATTGCATAATTTTTGAAGTTTGTCTTCAATTATGCCTACACCTCTTGGAGGCGTATAGGCAACCTTACCTGCATTTGGGCCTGTGCCACCCGTTTTTATCACTATTTGAGCTAAAGGTGATCGAATGCCATCACTCGCCTGCTTTACTACTTTATATAAATCCACAAAATATGCACTGCTTATTCCCTCTCTCTCCCTCAAAAAATTATGTCCGTTCCATAATGCCTCTCTATAATATAATACTTCTTTTGTACGATTGTCCATTACATCAACCTGATCTTCGCTAAATGCTTTGTACAATTCATCATCGGTAGTAAAAATATTTTCAATAGCACTTGAAGCTTTCGCTTCTTGCAAACTTATTGTATTGATGAGAATGCCCTGATTGGGTATGGCTATGCTTCGGCCCTGTAGCTTTCCGAGCGATAGTTTAGTTTCGCCCAGTTTATCCATTATCTCAGCTGTGTAGAATAAATCTTTATCGATTGGCAAATCAGGTAGGTTGTTCCAAGGATTATTTCTATCAGGATTAATTCTATAGGCCATTTTAGACATTAATAAAGTTTAAGTTTTAATGTTTACTAGAATTCAGACCTCAAATATACTCTAAATTCTATAGTAAACATTAATAAGACAGTAAATCATGGTTTAACTATGTTCTATACCTTAAAACGAGGTAAAATTGTTAAGTAAACATTAAAAATACTTAATAATAGTGTTTGATAAGAAAAAGTCTCTCATTTTAACGTCAAAAACGTAGTAAACATTAAATATTTTTTATTTTAATGTTTTATAGAAATTAGCCGTTAAAACAGGGCAAGAATTTCATTTCTACCTTAATACAATTAGGTTTTAATGTTTACCAAAATTCAGACCTTAAAACAAGACTTAAAGTAGTTGCAAACATTAAAATGTTGACCAATAAATGTTTGTTGGATTATGGCATCAAAATGCTATAATAAGAGATAGCGACATTAAATAAGGTTGAGTCTTGTTTTTAATAACTCAAAAAAAACCTACTATTAGAAATTGAACCATAGATTGGTATTGAGAGTTATGAGGGTCGGAATGAAAAAAGTTTGAATACTTTCAGTCTTCTGGCTAACAATTCTCAAATAGTACAAAAAATTTATAGCCACGAGATAGCTATCGTGGGCATTTCTCAGAAATTATGAAAATAGGAATAGTTTGTTATCCAACATTTGGCGGGAGCGGAGTTGTGGCCACGGAATTAGGCATTGCACTTGCTAAAAATGGCCATAAAGTGCATTTTATCACCTATTCGCAACCCAGCAGACTCGATTTCTTTAATGAGAATATTTTTTATCACGAGGTCGTTACTTTCAAGTATCCATTATTTGAATATTCACCTTACGAATTGGCATTGGCAAGCAAAATGGTGGGAGTGGTAGAGCATGAAAATCTAGATTTATTGCATGTGCATTATGCTATTCCACACGCTTCGGCAGCTTATATGGCAAAGCAAATATTGAAAACAAAGGGAATTTACATTCCGGTAGTGACTACACTTCATGGCACAGACATTACTTTAGTGGGTAAAGATGCCTCATTTGAGCCAGTGGTTACTTTTAGTATTAACCAATCGGATATGGTAACGGCTGTTTCTGAAGATCTGAAAAAAAGTACGTACAAGCTTTTTAATATCCATAAGGATATAGATGTAATTCCAAATTTTATCGACCTCACCAAATTCAGCAAACAGAAAAAAGACCACTTCAAAAAGGCAATATGCCCTGCTGGTGAAAAGCTGATAGTTCACATTTCCAATTTTAGAAAAGTGAAAAAGATTGATGATGTGATAAAAATTTTCAACCTTATTCAGAAACAATTGCCTTCAAAGCTATTGATGATTGGCGATGGCCCGGAAAGAGGGATGGCTGAAAATATGTGCAGAGAATTTGGCATTGATAATGATGTGCGGTTTCTCGGAAAGCTGGAAGCGGTAGAAGAAGTGCTTTCGGTAGCCGATTTATTTTTATTGCCTTCAGAAACGGAAAGTTTTGGATTGGCAGCACTAGAGGCTATGGCTTGCGAAGTGCCGGTAATTGCATCAAATGCAGGTGGAATTCCCGAATTGATTGTGAATGGTGTAAGTGGCTATATGAGCGAAGTGGGCAACGTAGAGGATATGGCTAGAAACGCACTTTTTGTGCTGCAAGATGCGAACTTGCCCAAGTTTAAAGCAGCAGCTCTATTGCGAGCAAAAGATTTTTCATTGGATAAAATATTGCCAATGTATGAGCAGGTATATGAAAAAGCGCTGCAACAGGAATTGGTATAATGTTTTTTTTGTAGTCTGCTTGCTTTGCAATTTTTTGCCAAATTGCGGTGTTTTTAATTCATTTAAATGAATAATCTTTTTTCTAGGCTGAATCTGGCTCTCATTTTTTCGGCCATTGGTTTGGTATATATTTTTGGAATGTTTATAGATGTAATGGATATTGACGCTGCTCAATACGCGTCTATTTCACGAGAAATGCTTTATTTTCAAGATTTTCTACAGATAAAAAACAGATTGGTAGATTATTTAGACAAACCTCCACTACTATTTTGGCTTTCTTCTCTTTCATTTTGGGTATTTGGCATTTCAAATTGGGCTTACAAACTTCCATCTGTATTATTTTCAGTTTTAGCTATTTATTCTACTTATCGCTTTGCGAAAATATACTACCCAAAAGAGGTGTCTATTCTTTCGGCAATTGTGTTGGCTACCTGTCAGGCATATTTTTTGATCAATAACGATGTACGAACCGATACCATTCTCATTGGCTGTATTGCATTTGCCTCTTGGCATTTGGCAGCATATTTACAACAGAAAACATGGCAAAGCTTTATTTGTGCATTTATTGGCATTGGGCTAGCTATGCTTTCAAAAGGCCCGCTAGGGCTTATGGTGCCTGTATTGGGCTTTGGAATAGACCTACTTCTAAAAAGAGAGTTTAAAAAAATATTTCAATGGCAATGGCTCATTGGCTTAGTCGTTATCGCAATTGTCTTATTTCCAATGTGTTACGGCTTGTATGGCCAATTCGGGATCAAAGGGCTACAGGTTTATTTTTGGGATCAAAGCTTTGGCAGGGTCACAGGCAGCAATACCGCTTGGCAAAATGATGTAGGGCCATTTTTTCTTTTCCATTCATTTCTATGGTCGTTTTTGCCTTGGCCATTGGTATTTCTAGCTGCTTTTTATCTGAAAATAAAAACACTGTGGGTTGAAAAATTTAAGGTTTCAAGCCAACAAGAATATATTACTGTAGGGGCAATTCTATTTTCTTATCTCATTTTATCAAGAAGTTTGTATCAATTGCCACACTATATATATGGTATTTTGCCGTTTGCAGCTGTGCTTACGGCTTCATTTACAATGAATTTTTTATCACAAAATGTAAAATGGGCGAACGGATTTAACATTACCCAAATAATAGTTTGTATTGGCCTTTGGTCGGTATGTGGTTTGCTTACTTTTTTGTGTTTTACTCCTTCATTGCCAATAATAGTTTTGTTTGGGCTTATTGTAGGCGTATTCATTTTATTCATATTCAAAAAAGAGTATGTTTCTGTCAATAGATTGATAGTGATTTGCTGCATTACTGCCATTGGTGTTAATTTTTTTATGAACATGCACATTTACCCTTCTATTTTAAAATATCAACCTAGCAGGGAAATAGCTGCTTATTTGAAATCAAAAAATGTAGATGAGCCGCATTTTTTTGTGTTCAATGAATATGCCTTTTATTCACAAGATTTCTACACTCGTTTCATCACCAAAGAAGTGTACAATACGCAATACTTCGACTCTCTAGTTGTGGGAGATGCCTATTATTGCTACACTAATACTAAAGGTTTGGATAAAATGAAAAGTGGAAATATTGATTTTCAAGTGGCTAAAGTTTTTGAAGATTACAGAGTTACGAAGCTTTCATTGGCATTTTTAAATCCTGCAACCCGTAGCGGTGTTATTTCTAAAAAGTACTTGGTAAAATTTATAAAATAATTGCAGCAAAGAAAATTACTATTTTTTATTAAAAGTATTCAATTTAGTATGTGAATACTTTTATATTTGCGGCTCTTTTTTAAGAATTGATTTCTATCATCGAATAATTTTGTAATTCATTAACACTCAGTCCAAATGAACTTTGCTCCTTTAGATATTTTTGTATTTGTAGCCTATATCGTACTCATAATTACGGTGGCCATGTTTGTGAGTCGCAAGAAAAAAGGAGAGGTACAAACCACACGCGACTACTTTTTAGCAGGCAATACCCTTCCTTGGTGGGCTATTGGCACTTCACTTATTGCAGCCAATATTTCAGCAGAGCAATTGATTGGAATGACGGGGGATGGATTTACCGTAGGTTTGGCCGTGGCCTCTTACGAGCTAATGGCAGCAGCCACACTTTTAGTAGTAGCCAAATACTTTTTACCTATTTTTCTTGAGAAGAAAATATACTCAATGCCTCAATTTCTTGACATTAGATATGATGGCAGAGTTCGCACGATGATGGCTGTATTGTGGCTGTTTCTATATGTGTTTGTCAATTTGACTTCCATTATGTACTTGGGGGCGGTATGTATAAAAGCAGTGTTTGGTATACCATTAGTTACTGCAATTGTGTGCATTGCCGCATTTTCAGCAGTTTATACCATTTTGGGTGGATTGAAGGCAATTGCCTATACCGATTTTATACAGGTAGCATTTTTAGTAGTTGGCGGATTAATTACCTCTTATCTAGCGCTCAATAAATTTTCAGGTGGTGCAGGAATAATTGATGGCTTGGGAATGCTAACTAAGGCAGTACCTGAGAAGTTTGATTTGATATTTACGCCCGACCATCAATTTTATAGCTATTTACCAGGGTTATTTTTGATTATTGGTCCCATGTGGATTATCAATCTTAATTATTGGGGCTGCAATCAATATATTACCCAACGTGCTTTAGCAGCCAAAAGCCTTGATGAAGCCCAAAAAGGATTGATTTTTGCAGGATTTTTGAAATTATTGATGCCAATGATTGTGGTTCTTCCTGGAATAATTGCTTTTGCTTTGAATGCCCCTATTCAGAAACAAGATGAAACTTATCCTTGGTTGTTGAATACTTTTCTTTTTCCAGGTGTGAAAGGAATCGCGTTTGCTGCATTGGTTGCTGCGGTTGTAGGTGCTTTAAGCTCAAAAACCAATAGCATCGCTACCATTTTCACCATGGATATTTATAAAAATTTCTTCGGCAAAAATGCCTCTGAAAAGCATTTGGTAACAGTAGGCAGGTTGAGCATGGCTATTTCTTTGGTAATAGGTGTGTTGGTAGCTCCGCAAATTGAAAACTTTGGTGGCGGCTTCAAATTCATTCAAGAGTTTACAGGATTTTTCAGCCCGGGAATATTTGCCATATTTATATTTGGTTTGTTTTGGAAACGTGCCAATGCGCAAGCCGCATTTTGGGTAGCTATTCTCACATTGCCAACCTCACTTATTTTCTATTATGTGCCTGTGCTTTACGAAATTCCATTCATCATTCGTATGGGCTGGGTATTCTTAATATTGTCAGCGGTATTGGTTTCTATCAGCTTGGCGACCAAACAAGAATCCGACCCCAAAGCTATTATTTATGCTCCCAATTTGTTTAAAACAAGCAAGGTATTCAATATTGGGGCTATTGTAATTATCGCTTTTCTAGTAGTTATTTACTATATATTTTGGTAGGCTGTTCAACACAAAAGAGGCTGTCTAATAAGGTAGCCTCTTTTGTGTTTTATATATTCTAAGACAATTTCATTGACTAAAGCAATGTTTACAGAACCTCATCCCTTACCCTTCTCCTACAGAGAAGGGATTTAAGTGTTAAGTTAACGACATTTATTTCAAGAAAGAATTTTAAAAAGTTCTAAAATATCCTTCTCCAGCAATTATTATTTATTATTTTGCTGAAAACTTGTAAACAGTACAGCTATTATATGTCTGACTTGGGTTTAATATAACTGAAGGAAAGTTGCGCTGATTTGGAGAATTTGGGAAATGTTGGGTTTCCAGACAAAATCCACTTCTTCTATTATAAACTTTACCTCCAAATCCAATATTGCTGCCATTTAAAAAATTGCCTGTATAGAATTGAATACCAGGTTCGGTGGTAAATACTTCTAAAAATCTCCCTGAAGTAGGTTCATAAACTGTAGCTGCCAGTATTAGACTGTCGCTCGACTTATTAAGCACCCAAGTATGATCAAAACCAGCTCCATACCCAATTTGTGTGTTATCATCATCAATATGTATTCCAATTGCAATAGGGGTGCTAAAATCGAAAGGTGTATTTTTTACTTCCTGTAAAATTCCTGTTGGAATCAATGTTTTATCAACTGGTACAAATTTATCTGCGTTTATATAGAGCTCATGTGAAAGTACATCTGATGAATCACCATTCAAATTAAAATAGGTGTGGTTTGTGAGGTTTACTACCGTTGCTTCATCTGTAGTCGCACTATAATTTATCTGAAGGCTATTGTCATCTTTGAGGGTGTAAATAACCTCAGTTTTCAAATTGCCAGGGTACCCTTCTTCCATATTTACACTCAAGTAGGTTAATCTTAGCGATTTTGAGCCATTTTCAGATTCAACTATTTCTGCACTCCATAATGCTTTATCAAATCCTCTTGTGCCACCATGCAGAGAATTTCCTTCGTTATTGATGGCCAAATTATACTCATTATCATTCAAAGTAAATTTCCCTTTAGCAATTCGGTTTCCATATCGGCCTATTATAGCACCAAAATAAGGGTGAGGTTTTAGATAGGTTGAGAGAGAATCGAAGCCTAAATTTATATGGCTAAGTTTTCCATTTTTATCGGGCGTTTCTATTGAAACGATGATGCCTCCGAAATTTGTAATTTTAATTTTTACGCCATTTGTGTTGGTAAGGGTGTACAAATAGGCGGAAGTGCTGTCATCTATTATCCCAAAAACAACTTTTGAAATGGTATTCACTTTTGATTCAGTCACAATTTTTGCTGTTTTAGTTTCTTTTTTGCTGCAAGACGAAGTAAATATTAAACTACTAATACTTAATAAGAGTATTGGTAGCTGCTTTGATAATCTTAAATTTAGACTTGAATTCATTTTTGAGATTATTTAAGTAGATAGTTTTCCTTGTCCCTCAATAAATTTTCGTTAAAAGTTAAGTATTAAAAAAGTGATACATCTATTCACTCAAGATACCTTTATTTTGATTGTAAATTTTCACTATTAGCTCACCAAACAATGTATTTGCCCATGCAAACCAAGAGCGTGAGAAATATTGTGCATCGTTCATGTAGAAAGATTCGTGCATTAATCCTGTGCCGTTGTGGGTGGCTTTCAGCATTTTCAGACATTGCTTAATCTCCACTTTATCGGTAGATGTCATGGCACGAATAATGATACCCATTGGCCAAATAGAATCTCTTCCCGTATGCGGACCGCCAATTCCTTCTGCTGCTTTTCCTTTGAAAAACCATGGATTGTATTCGCTCAGAGCATATTTTCTAGTGGCGATGTACAAGGGGTCGGTAGTTTTTATTGCATCAAGATAAGGGAGTGAAAGCAGACTTGGCACATTTGCATCGTCCATACAGAGCCGGCTTCCAAAGCCATCTACCTCGTAAGCATACATTTTTCCGAAAATTTCATGTTCAATAATGCCATATTTGGCTACAGCTGTTTCTACTTCATTGGCTAATGCCATACACTCTGCTGCAAAACCCATGTCTTTTCCCATTGAAGCGTATAGCTCATTTAATTGTCTAAGCGATAGCACTGCAAATAAATTGGAAGGAATCAGAAATGGGAATATGGTGCCATCATCTGAAGGCCTAAAAAGTGAGCAAATTAGCCCTACAGGATTTACTTTATTTCCAAAGCCATCAAAACCTGCGGTATCAGTTGGGTTACTGCCATTTCTTTTAAAATTGTAAGGACCGTTTCCCTCTTTGCGTTGTTGCTCTTTAAAAGTATGCACAATAGCTTTCATTGCTTTGTGCCAATCGGCCTCAAAAAGTGAAGTGTCGCCTGTAAGCTTCCAATAGCCGTGGGCAAGCCTCACCACATAGCACAACGAATCTATTTCCCACTTGCGTTCATGCAGTTCAGGTTTCATTGCAGTCTGATCTTGCTGCCAGCCTTTGTCTTCTACATTGGCATCGAAGTTGAAAGCATTAGCATAAGAGTCGATGTTTACACAATTGGCTTGACGGTTTATCAAGCCTTTCACCAAATCTTTAAGCTTAGGGTCGGTATTTATGAGTGGCATCATTGGCCAAACTTGGGCAGTAGAATCTCGGAGCCACATGGCATAAATATCACCCGTAATGATAAAAGTATCAAGCTTACCGTTCAACATTCCGTGGTGTTTCACTGTAGTATCAAGGGTATTTGGAAAGCAATTTTCAAACATCCAAGCCAATTCAGGGTCTTTTATGGCTTTTTTGATTTCTTTAATTTTGGCATCAACTGCAGTGGAAACAAAGGTTCGTTTTTCAATGGCAGGTCGCTTTGAAACAAATTTTGGTTCCGTAGGAGCAGCTACTACATCAAGCAATGAAGAGCCAAGGTATGCTGAGCCAGTGGCTATGGCGGTATTCTCAATAAAATTTCTACGATTCATATCAAGGGTTTGTTTTGGATTGATATTTCAAAAATAGAAAAATTAATGCGTATTTAGGTAGCGATTCGTTACCCCTCTCCGTAATTCTTCTGAATCGCGGCAAACGATAGTTTTGAGGGAGAAATGTGTGGTGAAAAACTAGGGGAGGGAGGTTAATAAAAGGCTAAAGAGCATTGAATTATGCCCCCAAATTTTTAAGACATTTTTGCATATCAATTCCCTTTCCCAAAATTCCAGAAAATAAATCGCCTTTTTTCTCAAGCCTTTCAAATATATTTTTAAAAGTAAATTGTGATGGGTGTAAACCTGGTTTCACTTCG
The DNA here is from genome assembly GCA_964565665.1 of uncultured Bifidobacteriaceae bacterium. GTDB lineage: Bacteria > Bacteroidota > Bacteroidia > Cytophagales > UBA9547 > CAZMFZ01. The sequence goes on from CAZMFZ010000026.1 coordinate 9,718, forward strand.
CTCCATTCGAGTGGAGTAGATACTGTAGCTCCTGGTTTGGGCCTTACACTATACACCGATGCCAATGTTTGTCCCGTTCGATTTTGAAGATAATCTAGATAAATTTGCTTTCTTCTTGCCTTTGGGCTTCTTTCCAAACTTGTTAATTTAGGTAATTGATCGTGAACCAGTGTGGCTATAATGTGGGCGAAATTTTTGCTCTCTTCATAATCATATTTTGCTCCTAACGGTACAAATATGTGCATACCTGATGAACCTGAAGTTTTGCAATAAGCCTCTGCTCCGGCCTTATCGAGCATTTCTTTTACAACCAACGCAGCTTCAATTACTTCCTCAAAAGTATTTTCACCCGGATCAAGATCAATTACTGTAAAGTCGGGATTTTCAAGCGAACCAATCCGAGAATTCCATGGGTTTATCTCTATACAACCCAAATTGCTCATATATATAAGTGTAGCTTCATTTTGGCACACCAGATAGTTTATATTTTTATTGGTAGATTCAGAAAATATTTCTTGCGATTCTATCCAGTTGGGCAGGTTTTCGCCCATATCTTTTTGGAAAAAATTATCTTCTAATATCCCGTTTGGATGTCGGTTTAAAGATTCTGGCCTATCTTTCAAATAAGGCAATATCCATTTTGAAATTCTATGGTAGTAGTTAATCAAATTGCCTTTTGTATATTTTTCGTCTGGCCAATATATTTTATCGAGATGAGTGAGCTTTAATTTATGCCCCTCAATTACTTCCTCTGTGTTTACTATCCCTTCATAATCAGGAAATTCTAAAGCTGTTACCAAATTATCTTTTTCCATAGGTTTAATAATTTTTTCATTCGGCTCATTGTCGAATGGCTTTTCTACTTCTTTTTGTACTTGTTTTGCTTCTTTATCAGGCCTTAGCCCAAGAAATATAGGATGCCGCATATTGCCTTCGTCTGTCCATTCAGTAAAAGCAATTTCGCAAACCAATTCGGGTTTTACCCAAGTAGGTTTTTCATTCGTTTTTATTTTCGAATCAAAAGGCGATGAATTTTGAATCAACGGCTTCATAAGTTCCATCAATTCTGATAATGAATTTTCAGTAAATCCGCTACCAGAATGCCCTACAGATATTAGTTTACCACCTTTATATACACCTAAAATTATGGCTCCAAAATTATTTCTACTGCCACGAGGGGCTGTAAACCCACAAATAATGGCTTCTTGCCTTTTTACTATTTTAATTTTAAGCCACTCTGTTGCCCGTACACCTATACGATAGGGGCTATCAATTTTCTTTGCCATAATGCCTTCTAAGCCATTTTTCTTAGCTAGTTCAAAAAACATTTTTCCTTCCGCTTCTATATGGTCGGTGTATTTTATATGAGGCAAACTTGGCAGCATCTCTTTAAGAATTTTTTTTCTATCAAGTAATGGCAAGCCTGTAACATCAAATCCATTTAGGTGAATGATGTCAAAAACATAAAAGTATAAATTAGGGCTGGGAGCCTCTTCATATTGTTGTAATAACTGGAAACTCGTAACGCCCTCTTCATTTAGAATCACTACTTCTCCATCCAGCACTACATTGTGTTTAATGCTTTTTAGCTCAGCTACAATAGGGGCAAATTTATGGTTAAACGAAAGCCCATTGCGGGAATAGAGTTCTACCTCTCCATTTTGAACTTCAGCCACCGCACGATACCCGTCAAGTTTTATCTCAAAAATAAAATCTTTAGAGTCGAATGGTTCTTCCTTTACCTTAGCCAACATTGGCTCCACTTTATGTGGCATTGTTGCACTACCCGAAATTGAGCTACTATTTTCTATTTTTAGCGAACTTCCTTGGAATGAGTTCCGTTTGGCCTTTTTTTTTAGAATTTTAGAATCTGCTGATACATGATCTTCACTATTATAATCATCATCCCAAGCGTATTCATCTTTATGTTTTATAAGCAGCCAAGCATTATCTTTTGGAGAATCGCTATTTTTTATCTTCACAAGGGCAAACTCACCATTTAGCTTATTGCCTTGCAATACAAATTTCAAGCTTCCCTGTTCCAATTGAGCGAGCATTATTTTTTCGCTTTCGTTTCTATCTGTAGTTTCAAGCGAGTGAAAAGTGCCTTCGTCCCAAATTTCTACAATTCCAGCTCCATAATTACCTTCTGGTATTGTGCCTTCAAAAGTTCTGTATTCAAAAGGATGATCTTCCACAAACATTGCCAGACGTTTGTCGTGCGGATTTAATGAGGGCCCTTTCGGTACAGCCCAGCTTTTTAGTACTCCTTCCATTTCTAATCGAAAATCATAATGAAGATTAGTTGCATCGTGACGCTGAATCACGAATTTCAAACCACCACTATTATCACTTTTCGATGATGATGGCTCGCTTGTATGCTTAAAATTTCTTTTCTCGATATATTTTTCTAGTGCCATTGAAATTATATTGAGATTAGGAAGCTTTTTTGAGCTCTAGACTTGCCTTGAGTTGTGCCATCAAATCTTTGGCAGCCGTAGGGGTAACATCCATTTTCACTATTTTGGTATCTTTTCCCTGTGCTTTGGCTTCAATTACTTTAAGCAATTCTTCAGAATAAGTATCTTTATATTGCGAGATATCAAATGGCTGGGTAAGTTGATCGATAAGGGAAAGTGCCATTTTCATCTCCGCATCTTTAATTTCTTTAGTTGCTGGAAGTGCTAGCTCGGTGGTTTCTCTGATTTCTTGCGAAAATCTTATTTTATTAAGTACCAACACTTCATTCATAGGCTTAATGATGCAAAGGGCTTCTTTATTTCTTAGCACATAGCTCGCTACACCTACTTTTTTAGATTCTTTTAATGCTTCTCGGAGCAAAGTATATGCTCTAACACCTGATTTATCAGGCTCCAGATAATAAGGAGTTTCAAAATAGATGGAGTCAATTTCATCTTCCATCACAAATTCTAATATTTCAATTGTTTTGGTTTTCTTAGCATTGGCTTGTTCAAAATCTTCATCTTCAAGAATGATGTATTCATCTTCGTATTTGTAGCCTTTTACTATATCATTCCATTCAACTACGTTTCCTGTTTTTTCATTTACCCTTTGAAACTTAATATTAGAATGATCTTTGTTATCAAGCATATCAAGATCTAGCTTGCTATCGAGGGTGGCACTGTATAATTTTATAGGGATATTCACCAAGCCAAATCCTATTGCACCTGTCCAGATAGTTTTCATAAATATTTAGATTTATAATATCTTCATAAATTCTATGCCGCTGTGGATGAAATGACTAAATGGGCTATCATTTTACACTAATTTGCCTTATGGAAATGATATGAATTTCAGTTGAGCATTTTTTCTACATTGTGTGGTAAATTGGGAGGTTTTTATATGAAAATATTAAGGAATTCCCCCACTTTTTACCACTACGCACAATATCTTAACAGCTTTGTGCTTTATTTGGCGTTTTTCACACTTATTCCAAAGTTAAAACTTTGGAAAATGCTCAGTCTTCATGAAAATATAGTTTTATTTTTGCAGCTACGTTTTGCATCTCATGCCTAAAATTTATTTCTATTCACTTATTCTTGTTACAATCATTGCCTGCCATCCGGAAGACAACCGAAATATGGCCAAGTTTCGTGAAGAGATGGAAAGCCGCAAATTGCAACGCGTTACCGAAGGGCAATTGATAGAATATGCCACCCGAATTGGCAAAGTGTTGTTAGACACAAATTCCAAAATCTCAAATACTGAATTTTTTCGAAAAGTGGATTCTGCTTATGGAATCGCACTCAAATATTATCAGTTACACGAAATTCCATTAAAAACTAAACTAGCTGAAATATCAGATGCTTATATTTACAATCAGCAGAATGGTATAGTTTCAGAAGATAATTTGCAAAAGCAAGGCGATTCAGTATTAATTTATACCCGACCTGTGCTCACAAACAATTCATTGACAGGCATTTATACTGCTATTATTCAAAAGAAAAAATTAATCAAAAAGTATTCAGACAAAACTGTCGCATTCGAATTTTAACACCATACCATGAACTATTCAATATTAATAAAATCACTTTGGATTGCTTTTTTAGCTCTTATTTTTTCCATCGTTTTATACATTTTGTCAGTTAATTACGATGTATTGGGATTGTTTGGCTCAATGCCAAGCTTGGAAGTATTGGAAAATCCTGAAAGCGAAGTGGCTTCGGAATTGGTATCGTCCGATGGGGTAACAATTGGCAAATATTTCAGGGAAAACCGCACTCCGGTAGAATACGAACGCATTTCTCCCAACTTAATCAAAGCCTTATTGGCTACGGAAGACATAAGATTTGAAGAGCATTCGGGTATCGACATGAAAGGCATATTAGCCATTGCTTTTTATTTGGCAAGGGGCGACAACAGAGGCTCAAGCACCATTTCGCAGCAGTTGGCAAAGAATCTTTTCAGCACACGATCAGAAAAATACGAGGGCTATCTTTCCAAAAATTCATTGATGCGAAAAGTAATTATAAAAACCAAAGAATGGATTACTGCCATAAAAATAGAACGAGCTTATACAAAGAAAGAAATCATTACCATGTATTTAAACACTGTAGATTTTGGTAGTAATGCTTTCGGCATAAAAGTAGCAGCCCAAACATTTTTTAGTACTTCGCCCGATAGCCTTACCATTCCGCAATCGGCAATTTTGGTGGGCGTGTTGAAAGCCCCCTCACTTTATAGTCCGTTTTACAATCCGCAACGTGCATTGGCTCGAAGAAACACGGTGCTTGAGCAAATGGAGAAATACAGGTATTTAAAACCTGATGAATTAGCCGTTTTCAAGGCCCAAGCTCTTGATTTGAAATATAATGTAGAAAACCACAATCAAGGCATTGCTACCTATTTCAGAACCGTGGTAAATAATTATCTATTGCATTGGTGCAAAGAAAGGGGCTACAATTTGTATTCTGATGGATTGAAAATTTATACCACCATCGATTCGAAAATGCAGATGTATGCTGAGAAAGCCATTGAAAAGCACATGAAATTTATCCAAAAGCAATTTTTCAATCATTGGTCGGGAAGAAACCCTTGGGTAGATGAAAACTTTAAAGAAATAACAGGATTTATAGAGTCGGAAACACAGCGAACCGATACATATCGGTATTTGAAATCAAGATTTAACGAAAATCAAGACTCTATCAATTATTATCTCAATCTTAAAAAACCAATGAAGGTCTTTTCTTGGAAGGGAGATAAGGATACTACATTTAGTTCTGTAGATTCTATACGCTATTATAAAAAATTCTTAAATGCAGGTTTGCTTTCTGTAGAGCCTGAAACCGGGCATATCAAAGCTTGGGTGGGCGGCATCAGCCATAAATATTTCAAGTTTGATCACGTGAAGCAAAGCAAGCGCCAGCCCGGTTCTACTTTCAAACCTTTCATATACGCTGCTGCTATGGACAATGGCTATTCGCCTTGTTTCAAAGTGAAAGATGAACCCGTTTCATTTTACGATGAGTATTCCGGCACTACTTATACGCCTCAAAATTCTGATGGTCCGTCAACAGGCGAAACCTTGACATTGCGACAGGCCTTGGCAAAATCTATCAACACGGTAGCGGCATATCTTATAAAGAAACTGACCCCACAAACGATAGTCGATTATGCACGAAAATTAGGTATTAAAGGCGATTTGCAGGCTGTACCAGCACTTACTTATGGGGTTGCAGATGTGTCTATTTACGAATTGGTGGGGGCTTTCAGCACCTTTGCCAACAGAGGCATTCACACCGATCCAGTTTTTATTATGCGTATTGAAGATAAAAATGGCAATATTTTGGAAGAAATAGTGCCTAAAAGAGAAGAAGTATTGAATGAAGAAACGGCTTACACAATGCTTTATATGTTGAAAGGAGCAACTGAAGAGAAAGGCGGTACGGCACTCGGACTACGAAGATACCAAAACCTATGGGGCAATGGCAATGAAATTGGAGGCAAAACAGGCACCACACAAAATTTTTCAGATGGCTGGTTTGTAGGCGTAAATCAAAATTTGGTAACAGCCGTGTGGGTAGGTGGTGATAACCGCAGTATTCACTTTCGTGATTGGGAATTTGGGCAAGGAGCAAAATTGGCTTTGCCTATTTTCGGCTATTATATGGACGATATCTATGGCGACCCCAACGCCAGCATTAAGAAATCACCATTTAAAAAGCCAGCACGTTATTCAATTCAATTAGATTGTAAAAAATTCAACAATTCACAGGTGGTTGATACGGATTCATCGAGTGCAAATCCAAAAATTTACAAGCCCCAAAATAATTTGGATGGAATATGATGGAATGGTAGAATCAATGTTAAAATTACAATTTTAAAGATAGATGGCTTGATTAAAAGAACTTCATTTCAAATTGCCAAATATCCATTTTTATTTTCCAAGGCTTATTGCATTGGAAAAATATTAACCCTTATTTCCAATCAACTATGTTTAGCAATTCCACTTCATTTTTAACTTTTCTATTACCGCTTATTATTTTAGTTTCTTGTTCAGGGTTGAGAACTCGGCCCAATATTGAAGGTGCAAAACCTAAAAATACCAAAACACAACATGGTAAAGTTGCAACCAATTATTCTGTAGCTTCCAATGAAAATTCTCCATCATACTCTGAGATTCAAAGCACTTTTCCAAATGACAATTTACAGAGACCAAACAAATCTTTACCTAAGAATGAGGCAGACCCGATAGAATTAAATCAGATAGTAAAAACACAAAAGGAAATAGACCATTCATATCCCGTTCCAAATACGCAACTAGGGGTAGACTCTTCTTCAACAGATGAAGAGCCCAAAAAACCAACCCATTGGTCTAGTATTGCAGCTTCAGTGCTTGCTAGCTTAGGGTTTTTATCTCTTTTTACATTTAGCCTGTTGGGATTATTAGCCTTATTATTTAGTATTCTTGCCATCATTTTCGGTGCTGTCGGATGGTCAAAATCGGGGAAAAACAAAAAATTCAAAAACAATGGATTAGCAATAGCGGGTTTGTTTTTGGGTTTGTTTTCGTTGCTGTTGGTAAATTTTTTAGTCATCTTACTAATATTATTCTTTTTGTCTTGGTCTTCACAATAAAATCTACTAAATGATCACTTATGATTCGATATAGAACTTATGGCAATTAGTATTAAGGAAATATTGACAAAATTGCCTTTACATCCCGGTATATATAAATATTTTAATAAAGCAGACGAACTGATATATGTTGGCAAAGCAAAAAATATCAAGAAGCGGGTAACTAGCTATTTTTCCAAAATTCATGCCGATAGTAAAACCCGCTCGCTCGTAAATCAGATTGAGAAAATTGAGTTTATAGTAGTAAACTCTGAATCTGATGCCCTTTTATTGGAAAATAATCTGATAAAAACATATCAGCCCAAATACAATATTTTGTTGAGGGATGACAAAACGTATCCATACATCCTCATCACCAAAGATAGATTTCCAAAAATATATTCTACAAGAAAGCTAATACCTGAAAAAGGCGAACATTTCGGGCCTTTTTCAAGTGTGGGAGCTATGCACACAGTACTTAATCTGATTAAGAAACTGCTCACGATTCGCAATTGCGATTTGAATCTTTCAGAGAAGAATATTGAAAAACAAAAATTCAAAAAATGCCTCGAATTTCACTTGGGCAACTGCAAAGCCCCATGCGAAGCTTTACAGACTGAAGCAGATTATGTGAATGATATTGAGCAAGCTAGAGTAATTTTAAATGGCGATTTGGGGGTGGTGAAGCGTTATTTTTCTACTCAAATGAAACAAGCTTCAGAAAAGCTCGACTTTGAGAAAGCCCAAAAAGCCAAATGGAAGCTTGAGCTACTTGAAAAATACCAAAGCACATCGCTTATATTCAATACCAATCTGAAAGACCAACACGTGATTACTTTTAAAAGTTATGAGCGTGACTGCTATATAAATGTGCTAAAAATTGCTTTTGGTAGAATAGTACAATTAAAAACGCTTGATTTTCAACGCCTAGCAGATGAAACTGATGAAGAAATATTTGCTACCGCTTTTGTGCAATTGGTTGATGAATGGCAGCTCAGAAAGCAAAACATCATTTCGAATGTGAAAATTGAGCTGGGTGAATTGGAAGTAAAACTGAGCATTCCACAAATAGGCGAGAAAAAGGCTTTGATTGAGCTTTCGCTTAAAAATATTGAGTTTTACAGGAAAAACAATACGCCAGAAGAGCCAAAAGAAAGCTCGGAAATGAGAATTTTGGAACAAATGAAGAAGGATTTGAATCTCAAAGATTTGCCAACCCATATCGAATGTTTCGACAATTCAAATATAAGTGGCACTACGCCAGTGGCTGCAATGGTGTGTTTTAAAAATGGCAAGCCTTCGAAAAAAGACTGGCGACATTACAATATCAAAACCGTAGTAGGGCCAAACGATTTTGCCAGTATGGAAGAGATTATTTTCAGGCGATATTCAAGATTAGTAGCCGAAAACCAACCATTACCCAATTTAATAATTATAGATGGGGGCAAAGGGCAATTGGCTTCGGCCATCAAATCGCTTCAAAAGCTGCAATTGTACGGACAAATACCAATAGTTTCAATTGCGAAAAGGCTAGAAGAAATTTATACTCCCAATGATGATTTGCCTTTATTATTGAGCAAAAAATCGGAAACACTCAGGCTTATTCAGAAAATAAGAGATGAAGTTCACCGATTCGGTATTACTTTCCACCGCAACAAGCGAGATACTATTAAAGACAAGGTTAAAAAAGTGAAATAAGATTTTTCAGCCAGATCTAGAATGTAAGCAAATCACAGACGAACGATTGGCTGGCGGCAACTGAATAACGCGTACTATTTCCACCGCACTATTAAAATATACACAGTTGCCAGCCATATCTCGAAAGCTTAAGGGACACATTGGTTTTGAGCAATAGCTATCTGATCCCACTCTTCACAAAATCGAAAGTGCCAATTGCCAATACTTCAAGAGATAGTTTAAATGCTACTCAATTTTTACCTAGAACAGGAATTGTTTATTTGCCAAATGCTACAACCTCTATTTACTATGGTTATTCTCAAGGATTTCAACCGCAATGGGGTTCCAATATGGCTGGTGGCGGACCATTTACTCCTGAAAAAAGCAGGCAGCATGAAATTGGGATAAAAAAGGAATGGCTTGGCCAAAGGCTTATCACCACGCTTGCATTTTATCATATTCAAAAATTTGATGTACTTGCTCCAGACCCCACAGATACAAACGGAATCAGGCTTACGCAAATAGCAAATGCGTATAGCAAAGGAGTGGAGTTTACCGTTCAAGGTAAAGTAACCAAAGGGCTAGATGTGATTTTCAATTACAGCTACAACGAAGCTAGAACTCCGGGTGATGCAGGTTACGATGGATTTGCTGCAGGTTGGTTTCCGCAAGCACCCAATACCAATACCAATTTGTGGGCAAAATATACGAGGCAAAATGGTGCGTTAAAAAACTTAGGATTTGGTGCTGGCTTCAATTATTTAAGCAAACGATCTACCTACACGCCCGGCTTTGAAATTCCTGAATTTGTAACCATTGACGCGGCAATAAGTTACAAAATAAAAGGGTTTAATGTTTCTGCAAATTTGTACAATCTCACCAACACAAAATATTGGAATGGAGCGTATGGGCCTAGTAATTTATGGCCAGGCAATCCAAGAAGTTTCAGGCTAACGGTTGGCTATGTTTTCTAAATTAAAAAAAGTTATTAGACAAATTCACTTATGGCTCGGACTTTCGTCTGGGCTTGTGGTGTTTATTGTTGCCATTACAGGAGCCATTTGGGCTTTTGAGTCAGAAATTTCTGACTTGGTATATTCATACAGAAAAGTAGAACCCAAAGTCGGACAGCCAATAATCACTATTTCAGAAATAAAAAAAATTGCTAAAACCCAGCTAAATACTGTAAAAAGTATTGCATTTTTAGGATACGATCGCAGTATTAAAGTTTTAGAATGGATTGAAATAAACGAAAAGTGCATTAACAATTATGTTTATTTAAATCCATATACAGGAGAACTTTTAAAATCAGAACATAACGAACCTGATTTTTTTGATGTAGTTGTTGACTTGCATACGACTCTTTTACTGGGAAAAATAGGCAAACAAATCGTTGATTTTGCCACTTTGATTTTTCTAATTTTATTAATCACAGGAATTTTTATGTGGTGGCCTATGAAGAAAACTGGTATAAAACAACGAGTGAATTTCGATTGGAAAACGAGTACAAAATGGAAAAGAAAAAACTTTGACTTACACGCTATTTTAGGATTTTATGCGAGGTGGATTGTTATTTTTATAACCATCACTGGCTTGGCTTGGGGCTTTGAATGGGTTAATAAAAGTATGTACGCTGTGGCAACATTGGGAGAAGAATATAAGCCATACCCAGAAATTAAATCCATAAGTACTATAGCTGAAAAAAATTCAATCAATTTAGACGATGCTATTTTACAATCTGCGCTAAAAATTCATGGCAATCATGTTGAAAGTTGGTATTATTATTTTCCACAGACTAAAGACGAGTCCATTAGTTTGTATTTGAATTCTGATGCTGATACTTATTATAAAGGAGCCAATTACTTTTTCGATCAAAGGATAGGAAAATTATTATTAAATGAAAACCCGAACGATTTTAACAACAGGCAGCTACTACGCAATTTGTATTACGATATTCACATTGGTAAAATATTAGGATTACCAGGGCAACTCTTAGTGTTTTTTGCAAGCATAATTGTTGCAAGTCTGCCTGTAACTGGTTTTTTAATTTGATACGGACGGTGGAAAAAGGTACCTATTTCCAACCTGAAAACTGCCTAGAGAAAAAGCGAGGGTGCCTACCCATACTATGCCCAGACTTTGACTTTACTATTGCAATATTGAAGGACAGAAGTATCTGGTTAGATATTTAAAAATTAAAAAATAACTCAGCAAAATTATTGAAGTGGTAAAAGTTCTTGCAATTATTCTTGGCAAGTATTTTTCCCGGATATTCTACGAAAATTAAGAAGCAAGGCTTTTGAACTGTTTATAATAAAGCAAACACCGATTTATTTTGGCATTCGAAAACAATTTTCCTATAATTCAATTCGCTCCCTGAATTCCATAGCTGCTACATTTTATTTCTTCAAATCTCGCATCAACCTGTTGGCGAATATAAAATCTTGCAGCTCTTTTACTTCTGTATCAAGAATATTTTTATTGTTGCCTTCCCATAGCTTTTTACCTTGATACATAAATACTACTGCATCGCCAATTTCCATTACAGAATTCATGTCGTGCGTTACCACCACAGTGGTAGTGTTGTATTCGTGGGTAAGGTCGTAAATCAGGTTGTCAATTAGAATAGCAGTTTGTGGGTCGAGTCCAGAATTTGGCTCATCGCAAAACAAATATTTTGGTGTAAGCACAATTGCCCTGGCTATTCCTACTCTTTTTCTCATTCCTCCCGATAGCTCAGAGGGCATCTTTTTATTCGTGTCTTTTAGTCCCACCCTTTCCAAGCACTGGTTTACCCTATCTTGCTTCTCCGATTTCGGCATACTCGAAAGCATATTGAGCGGAAACATCACATTATTTTCTACATTCAAGCTGTCGAATAAAGCTGAATTCTGAAAAAGCATTCCCATTTCACGCCTTATATCGGTTTTTAATTCTGTATCGCCTTGAGTGAAGTTTCTGCCATCATAAAAAATTTCGCCAATATCAGGCTTTATAAGTCCAACTATCGACTTGAGCAATACCGTTTTGCCTGTTCCCGAAGCCCCAATTATCAAATTCGATTTGCCCTGTTCAAACTTATAGCTCACATCAAACAATACAGGCTTTCCATTAAAAGACTTGGAAATATTTTTAACTTCTATCACCTCAAATTTAATTATCTACTTATAAAATATATCTGCTCAAATCTTTGTTTTGAACCAATGCCCCCAATTTATCTACTACTAGAGCCGCATCTACACTAAGTTTGCTGCCCGATTTTATAATATCTGGCACATCAAACAAAAATTCATTAAGCAAAGTACTCATTACGGTGTGCAATCGCCTGGCTCCAATGTTTTCTATTTCCGAATTCAACTGCGTAGCTATCTCTGATATTTTCTCAATTGCCTCATCATTAATGTGCAATTCTACTCCTTCCGACTGCAATAAAGCATAATATTGCTTGGTAAGCGAGTTTTTGGGTGTTTTCAAAATTTGAATAAAATCATTTTTTGTGAGGCTATTTAATTCTACACGAATGGGGAAACGGCCTTGCAATTCCGGTATCAAATCGGATGGTTTCGCCATGTGAAATGCTCCTGCAGCTATAAATAATATATGGTCGGTATTTACCACCCCATATTTTGTATTTACGGCACTTCCCTCTACAATTGGCAGTAAATCGCGTTGCACGCCTTCTCTACTCACATCTCCTCCATTACTTTTGCTTCCTGAGCGGGCTATTTTATCTATTTCATCTATGAAAATGATGCCAGTATTTTCTGTTTTTTTTACGGCTTCTGCTTTCACTTCGTCCATATCTATCATTTTCGATACCTCCTCGTCCATCAATATTTTTCTCGCATCGGCAATCGATATTTTTCGCTTCTTTTTTTGCTTTGGAAACATACCGCTTAGTGCCTCTTGTATGCCTTGCATTGCTGCATCGTCCATGCCACCTGGGCCGCCAATTACGCCAACATTGGCAGATACTGGCTGCATTACTTCCAATTCTACTTTTCTATCTTCTAGCTCGCCTTTTCTAAGCTTTTCTCTGAATTTTTCTCTTGTTTTTTCATTTATATCAATGTCTTCATTCGATACTTTTGCATCAATATCTACCTCTTGCATAGGCAAATCAAGGCCATTTACGGTAAATTTAGTTTTTGATTTCTCGGCTTTTGCAACCTTTATAGGTGGAATCAGCAAATCAATAATGGCATCTTCTACGGCTTGCTCGGCTTTTACTCTTAACTCTTCCTTTTTTCTCAGTCGCACCATATTTACGGCTTGTTCTGCCAAATCACGCACCATCCCCTCTACATCACGACCTACATAGCCCACTTCCGTAAATTTTGAAGCCTCTATTTTTATAAAAGGAGCATCGGCAAGCTTTGCCAACCTTCTTGCAATTTCAGTTTTGCCCACTCCAGTTGGTCCTATCATTAATATATTATTGGGCACAATCTCTTTCTTCATCTCATCCGAAGCATTCATTCTTCGCCACCTGTTTCTAAGGGCAATTGCCACATTGCGTTTGGCTTCGTATTGTCCAATTATGTATTTATCGAGTTCGGCTACAATTTCTCTAGGCGTTAATTGCTCTATTTGCATGAAGTATGGGTTGTAATTTTGTATGCGTGTTTAAAAGGCAAGTTGGTTGCCAAAAAATGAAAGGGTAATAAAGTTAGGCAGATACGGGTTTTTCAAACTCTACGATGAAACTAGTGCCTTTGCCAATTTGGCTTTCACACCATACTTGGCCGTTCATTGCTTCTACATATCGTTTTACGATTGAAAGTCCCAATCCGGTAGAAGATTCGCCATTGGTAGGCCTTGCAGAAAGTTTAGAGAATTTTTTGAACAACTTGCTTCTTTCTTCATCATTAATTCCGGGTCCCTCATCTTTCACTTCCGTTCTCACTTTTCCGTTGTCGTCTTGCAATTTGAGGTAGATGTTTTTGTCGAATGGCGAAAATTTAATGGCATTGGTAATTAGATTTTCCATTACCTGATAATAAAATTCACCATCTACTTTTGCCAAATATTTTTTATCGCTGAATTCTGTCTTTATAAATATTTTTTTATTGGCAGCAGATTCTTTTTTTTCAGCTACCAAATTGAGTATCAATTCTGCCAAATCAACTTCTTTCATGTTGATATTCAAATCTTTTTGCTCTACTGCATTCACATCTAATATCCGGCTTATCATGCTTTTCATTCTTTCTACCGACTTCGACATCAAATCCATGTATTTATTTTGCTCCTCTGTGGGATTAGTAAATCGCATTTTGAATACATCGAGCAAGCCTTTCAAATTATTAAGTGGGCTTTTCAAATCGTGTGCTACTATCCCAATAATGTAGTTTTTTTCTACATTTAATTCAGTCAATTCGAAATTGTTTTTTTCAAGTTGGTGGTTTTGCGTAGCAATTTCATCTGCCTGCCTGGTAATTTCACTATTTAGTTTCGAAAGCTGATCGTTAGATTTTCTTTTTTGTGTATAGCCTCTATATAAGCTAAAAGCTAGCAAAACCACCAGTAAAAGACCACCAGCCAATGAAATTGTAATTACTTTTTGCAATTCCAGCTTGGCTTCTTGTTCCTTGAGCGTAAGTTGATCTATTTGATGCTCTCTTTCGAGTAATGAAATGGCCATTTGCCTTTCCTTGCTTACTTGGCGTTGATTTTCAAGTTCATCTGATGTTACTTTCAGTGCGATGTCTTTTTTTGAGATAATGGTATTTGCTTCATGCTTAATAGCTCCAATTTTTTGCTCAGATTCTTGCTTTACAGAAGTCATTTTTTCTTGCTGCAACTCACGGTCGAGATTTTGAAAAAACACAAAATAGTTAGCTTGTTCTGTTGTATTTCCACTTTTTCCAGCTACTTCTGCCAATCTGCCAAAGCAATCACGCATTAAAGTTTTATCGTTTATTTCAATGCAAATGGTTTTAGCCTCTTCAAGTACATTCAGTGCCTCGCTATATTTTTCAAGATTTGATAGTGCTTCTGAATAATTAAAAATAGCATCTACAATGGGGCGTTTTTGCTTCAATTTTTTTCTGAACTCAAGCGACTTAGCAAAGCATTCAGCTGATTTTTGATAATTTTGCATATCGGTATAAATGCTCCCGATTTGAGAATGAATGCCTGCAACACCATTTAGATTGCCTATTTCGCTAGAGATACTGAGTGATTTCTGAAAATATTCTAAGGCTTGCTCAAATTTGTTGCTTACCCAAAAATGATAGGCCACTTTATTATAAAAGTAAACGGCATCGTTTTTTTGCCCGCTACTTTCAAGGTTAACAGCCTTTTGGCTAAATTCTTCAACTTGCTTTGCAGTTAACTTTTCTTGTGCAAATACAGTAGCTATGTTGGCTAATAAAAGTATAAAAAATAAAGAACAACTGCGTGTTAGCTGATTCAACGATATCATACGCTCAATAATACAACAAATTTAATATAATATCTTTAACAAATTAATACTGTTAGAAACGTGGGGCTTTAATAAAATGTAATATAAAAGTATTTATGTGTGGTTGTATCTATAAATAAAATTGTACTTTATTGTTATTTACCACTAAAAATTTCAAATCTAATGGTGCTTTTTGTATTATTTTGAAGCCAATCGTAAGCAGCAACGTCTATGTTGTATGTTTTCCCTTTTTGGAAGCCAAAAATAGGAGAAGTGTATATTTTTTCCGGAGCTCCATTAATTGAATACGTGATTTTGTGGCTTCCTACTTTGGCATCGGTAGCTGCCAAATATAATTCTGCCTGCACTGGATATACATCAATTGTACCTTTATCATCGGTTTTTTGGGTGAAGACAGGTACGCTAAATCTGGGGAAGTGCTCGGGTCCTTCGGCATCTACTACCAATGCAAACTCTTTTCTGTTGCTATTATTTACATTATCGTAGCCAGTTTCTGCAATTTCGTAATACCCCGAATTTTCTATAGAAAAAGGTGAGGAATACTCTATTTCTTCTCCACCGTTTATCTCATAAGTAATTTTTTGTAGCCCAGCCTCTTCATCTATTCCTGCAAGTAAAATTTTAGTTTTAGGTCCTATAAAAATGGTGTCTCTAGAATTGTAAACTGCCCCCGAAAAACTATTGCTTAATTTCGGCCCTGTTAAATCAAGATAAGGTGTGCTGAAATTCTGACCTGAACCATCAGAATTGATAGTTTTATTATTTACATTATCTATTGCATAAAATTTTATGCTTCTGTTGCCTCCCTTGCCGTCTAAATAAAAAGGCTTGTCGTAAAGTTTGTATTTCGAGGCATTTACTGAATACCATATTTCTTTTACACCAGCTTTGTTGTCGATTGCTGTGAGCTTTATTTTTGTTCTGCCAGATGAAAATTCTTTTCCATTTACTGTGTATTTATCTCCCACAGTCTCAATAGTAATAAGCGGGGCTTTTTTATCTACATAGAAATCAAACTGTTGAATTTCCTCTTTATTCCCAATCGCATCTACGCTGAAATAAGTGATTGAATGGCTGCCTGCTTCAAGCAAATTGGTGTAAATGGTGCTTTTATAAAGTTGTTCTTTACCATCGTCAAGTGAGAATACTGTATTTCTCACACCTGATCTGTCGTCTTTTGCGAAAAGCTTTATTCCTGCACGAGAAGAAGCATTGGCCTCATTCCACTCACCTACATTTTCGAGTTCGGTTACAGGGCTTTCTGAATCAATGCTCAGGAAAATTGTTTTTGGTTTTTCTACATTTCCCACCTGATCTACCGCGTAGTATTTTATTGTGAAATCGCCCGCATCGCTAA